>JAGVCY010000173.1 GCA_020058965.1 Candidatus Omnitrophota bacterium
ATCGCTGCAGTTATTTTTGTCTCGTGCGCGGCGACTTTGGCCGGATGTGAGACCATGAAGGGTGCCGGGCGGGATCTTGAGGACAGCGGGCAAAACATCCAAAAAGCAGCCAGCAAATAAATCGGACGACATGAAACACAAAAAAGAACTCAAAAGCGCAAAACGGCCGGCCCTCAAAAAACGAAAGCGCGGCCGACGGTCGACGCTCCCGCTCGCCGTTGTCAGGGACCAGAGAACCAAGGCGCAAATCGCTGCCGCGGTTCAGGTGGCGCTTCAGTCGTCGGAGATTCGATACCGCCGGTTGTTTGAGTCCGCCCAGGATGGAATTCTGATTTTGGACGCGGGGACAGGCACGATCACGGATGTGAACCCTTATCTGATCAAATTGCTGGGGCTGTCCGCGGACGAATTCGTGGGCAAGAAGCTTTGGGAGATCGGCTTGTTTCAGGATGTCCAAAAGTCCAAGTCCGCGTTCAAGGAACTTCAGCGCGACGGCTACATCCGATATGAGGATCTTCCCCTCGAAACCTGGGATGGGCGGCACATCGATGTGGAGTTCGTCAGCAACAGCTACAAGGCCGGCGGGGTACGGGTCATTCAATGCAACATCCGCGATATCACGGAGCGCAAACACGCCGAGGTGGAAAAAGCCATTTTGGAAACGATCGAGAAAGAGCAGCGCCGGATCGGCCAGGATCTGCATGACGGTCTGTGCCAACAGCTGACCGGCGTGGCGCTCATCGCCAAGGCGCTGGCCATCAAGCTGGCGGACAAAGCACCGAGCGAGGCCAGCGAAGCCGAAGAGATAGCCCAGCTTATCAATCACGCGATTGATCAGACGCGTGATTTGGCCAGGGGTCTTTCGCCCGTCGAAATCGAAGCCGCGGGCCTTGCGCCCGCGCTGCTCAAGTTCGCGTCGACCATCGAGCGGCTTTACAAAATTTCGTGCGTTTTTAATTATAGTGATGGCGCCAATTTTCCCCACGCGTACCCGCCGGTGTTGGCCACCAACCTTTACCGAATAGCCCAGGAGGCGGTGGCTAATGCCGTCAAGCATGGAAAGGCCAAGCGGGTAACGATCGCTTTATCCATCGGTCAGGACCGCGGATTGCTGACCATTCAGGATGACGGGATCGGATTTGACGCCGCGTTGAGCGGACATCCGGGGCTGGGGTTGCGCAGCATGCATTATCGCGGCAACATGATTGGAGCCCGGCTCAAAATCCGCGCCGGTGTGGCCGGAGGGGTGGTTGTGACCTGCTCATTTCCGTATCGACAGGAAACCAAAGGCCTGACCTATGAAAAAAATTAAGAAAAATCCGTTGACGGCAAAAAGAAAATCCAAAATATTGGTGGTGGACGACCATCCGATCATGCGCCGCGGCTTGGCCGAATTGATCAACCTCGAAAAGGACTTCGTTGTCTGCGGCGAGGCCGAAAGCGTGAAGTCCGCTTTGGAGCTCATCAAGGCGGAGGCTCCAGACTTGGCGGTCGTCGACCTCTCGCTTAAAAACGAGAGCGGCTTGGAGTTGATCAAGGATATCAAGGCGCGGTTCCCGAAGGTGTTGGTTCTGGTGCTGTCCATGCACGATGAGGGGTTTTATGCCGAACGCGCCCTGCGCGCAGGGGCTAAGGGCTACATCATGAAGCAGCAGGCGACGAGTCAGGTTTTGGTCGCGATCCGCCGGATCCTTGGCGGTGAAGTTTATTTAAGCGAAGCGATGTCCTCCAAGGTTCTGCGTAATTTTACGGGTGAAAAAATCATCAATATCGGTTCCGCCGTCGATCAGCTGAGCGACCGGGAATTAGAGGTGTTTCGTCTGATCGGTTCGGGGCTTGGGACGCGCAAGATCGCCGAACGATTTTCTCGAAGCGTCAAAACGGTCGAGACCTACCGCGAACATATCAAACAAAAGCTCAATCTCAAGGATTCTGCCGAACTCACCCAGACCGCCATTCGGTGGTCGCAAAGCAACGCCTAAGGGTTTTGGTCCGCTTCAAGTAGCATTTCCCCCGAATCTCTTTCCGGCATATCCCCTATAAAAGATCAGGCGGTTGCCCCGATTTTGCTCCGCCGGCGTCCGGCCTATGATGTTCCCAGTGAGTAGATACGAAGGCGAAGGGGAGCATCATAAAAGGAGAACGACGATGAAGACGATAAGATTTATTGTTCCGGCGATGGCCCTGATCGGAATGACCTTTTCATTCGCGATCCCCCAGGGGATGAGTCAGGACTACTATGAAGATCCAAACAAGAAAATTCTAAAAGAAGCGGTGTTGGGAGCGGGCGTGGGAGCGGTAGCGTCCGGCGCTTCCGGCGGAGATACGGGGAAGGGCGCGCTGATCGGCGCCGGGACGAATGTCATCGGAAGTGCCGTGCTCGATACGCTGACGAGTTCGCCCAGCCCTCAGCCCCAACCGCAAATCCAATACGCCCAACAAAGTCCGGAGCGCGCGTACGAACGGGTCGAGCCCTCCCGGAGGAGCGGCGGCTGCAGCAGGAATTAACAAGATGTCTTCGAGAGTTTTATATCACAACAGGAGGTCGTCATGAGCTTAGGAACATTGCTGTTGATCTTGATCGTGCTGATGCTGGTGGGCGCCATTCCGACATGGCCGCATAGCCGCAGTTGGGGGTATGCGCCGAGCGGAGTGTTTTCGCTGATCTTCATCGTTTTGCTGGTCATGTTATTGACGGGGAGGTTGTAAAAATGAAACGGTTTAAGAAAACAGCGGGAGTTCTGGCGGGGTTGGCATTTTGCATGGTCTTTACGGGCATCGGCACGCAAAGCGCGCTGGCCGCGTCCGGCAGACAGATCGATTCGGAAGTCGACGCGACCCTCGAGAAGTTCTATCGGGAAGTCGGTGACGGGAAAAAACTCTCTCAGCAGGCCAAGGGCGTGCTGGTTTTTCCGAATGTGTGGAGGGCCGGATTTGGGCTTGGAGGAGAATATGGCGAGGGCGCGTTGAGAATCAACGGCAACAGCGTGGACTATTACAGCACCACGGCCGGTTCGTTTGGTTTTCAGATCGGCGTCCAAAAGAAATCCATCATCCTTCTCTTCATGCAGGACGCGGTGCTGAATGAGCTGCGCAACAGCTCCAACTGGAAAGCCGGCGCGAACGCCGCCATCACGCTCGCGGTCGTGGGCGCTGACGGATCCGTCGACACCCAAAAGTACAACCAGCCCATCGTCGCTTTTATCATCGGCCAAAAGGGCTTGATGTACAACCTGACGCTGGAAGGCACGAAGTTCACAAAATTGAATAAATCCGACTACAAAAAGTAGTTCTGATGGAAGGGGGCTTGATATGGGGCGCTTAACAAGAAGTTTGGGGATTGCGGCA
>JAGVCY010000247.1 GCA_020058965.1 Candidatus Omnitrophota bacterium
CGTCCGCCGGACGGCGGACACCGTGGTCGCTCGCCTCGCAAGAGCGCCGCTTAGCATCTCGAGATTCTGACGGCTCATTTTTGGTCTAAAAGATTAGAATGTTGATTCGACACGCTCTTATATTTGGGATAATATTTTTTATGCAAAGTACGGCACATGCGGACGAGAAAAAACCCAATCACCTGATCACCGAGAAGAGCCCTTATTTGATCCAGCACGCGTACAATCCGGTGGATTGGTATCCGTGGGGCGATGAGGCCTTCAAGAAGGCGAGAGAAGAGAATAAGCCGATCTTTCTGTCGATCGGGTACTCCACCTGCCATTGGTGCCATGTGATGGAGCACGAGTCATTTGAGGATCCGGGCATCGCGCAATATCTCAACGAACATTTTGTTTCGATCAAGGTCGATCGTGAGGAGCGGCCCGACATCGACCAGATCTACATGAGCTATGTGATCTCGGCGACGGGATCGGGCGGCTGGCCGATGACCGTTTTTATGGGCGCGGACAAAAAACCGTTTTTTGGCGGAACTTATTTTGCGCCGGCGGAAGCGCACGGCCGGCCGAGCTTTAAGCGCGTGCTGGAATTTATCGAAAACGCCTGGAGGACGAAGCAGGATCAGATCAAGACTTCAGGCGACCAATTTATAGATTATTTGCGCGACCGCAGTTCGGTGGCATTGCCGGATGGCGGCAAGCTGCCGGACGAGGGCGTGCTGACGAGCGCGTTCAGGTCATTTTATAGCGGTTATGACGGCGTGCACGGGGGATTTGGCCGCGCGCCCAAGTTTCCGTCCGCTCACAATCTGCTGTTCATCCTCCGGTATTACAACCGGTCCGGTGATGAGGACGCTTTTTCGATGGTCGAAACGACGCTGAAAAAAATGGCGCAGGGCGGGATGCGGGATCAGATCGGCGGCGGGTTTCATCGATATTCGGTCGACCGGGAATGGTTCGTCCCGCACTTTGAAAAAATGTTGTACGACCAGGCGATGCTGCTGCGCGCGTACACCGAGATGTATCAGATGACGCAGGATCCCGCTTACTCGAAGGTCGCGCGTGAGATCTGTGAGTATGTTCTGCGCGACATGACCGACGCGGCCGGCGGGTTCTATTCGGCGGAGGACGCGGACAGCTTGGAGAGCTCCGCGGCGGCGCACAAGCGCGAAGGCGCTTTTTATGTTTGGCGCGCTGACGAGATGCGGGCGCTTTTGACGGAAAAGGAATTCAAAGTCGCGTCGCTCCTCTATGGGGTTGAAGAAGCCGGAAATGTGACCCCGGCACAGGACCCGATGAAAGAATTTACCGGCGTCAATATCCTCAAGCTCGCGCGCACGGCGGAAGAGGCGGCGCGGGAGCTGGAGATCGGAACTCCGGAGGTGGAAGCGTTGATCCAAAGCGCCAACTCCAAGCTTTTTGCCGCGCGCGGCAAGCGCCCCAGGCCGCACCTGGACGACAAGATCCTCACGGATTGGAACGGCTTGATGATAGCCCATCTGACCGCCGCGTCACAGGCGCTGGGGGAGCCGCGTTATCTCGCGGCGGCCGAAAAGGCGATGGACTTCGTGCTCAAGCATTGCGTGGACGCGGATGGCCGGCTTTTGCATCGGTATCGGGCGGGCGAAGCGGCCATCGCGGGTCAGCTGGATGATTACGCGTTTTTGACCTACGGCTTGCTGGAACTTTATCTGGCGACCGGCCGCGAAAAATATCTGGGCTTGGCGCAATCGCACGCCGACCGCATCCTGCTCGACTTCAGGGATGCGGCGGGTCCGGGAGGATTTTTTATGACGACGGAGGCGGGCTCCTCGGATCTGATCTCGAGGCCGAAGGACCTGACCGACGGGGCGCTGCCTTCCGGCAATTCGATCGCGGTGTTGGACCTCGTGATACTCGAAACGATCCGCCGGGACGGAAAGTACGGCGCCGCGGCCGACCGGGAACTGAAGTTTTTGTCGACCCAATGGACCGAGAGCCCGACGGCCTTCGGGCAGGCGCTGTCGTCCCTGGACTTCTGGCTCGGACCGCAATCCGAAGTCGTCATCGCCGGCGACCCCGGATCCGAGACCGCCCGCGCGATGAAAAAAGAAATTTATTTGCGCTTCCTGCCGCACACGGTGGTGCTCAATCATCCGGAGGGCAGTATGGGGAAGCTGATCGAAGTTTTGGTCCCCTGGATCCACGAACAACCCGCCGTTCCGGGCAAGGTCACCGCCTACGTGTGTCATGACGGCGCCTGCCAACTCCCCACCTCCGACCTAAACCAATTTCGCCGCCAACTCGACGAACTGAACTAAAAAATACACATAGACTCTAGTTGGAGTGCGCTAAGTTCTGTTAAGAATTTGTAAAAAGTTTTAGGCCTCCTGCCTCTTGTAATCAGCGCATTCAGCAAGTACACTTGCACCACGTTTTATATCGGCCAGAGTTATATCTGTGACCGCGTTCAGAAAATCTTTAATTAAGAGGTAATTCCTTGAAGCAGCATAACCCCACCCTGAAGACACTTTCGCTCATTCTGGCCCAAGCCATGCTGCTGCAATCAGCCGCCTTCGCCGCTCCCTCGATGCCGGCATTGCCCATGAATCTCTTTGCGCGCGAGGCATCACTTCCTTTTAATATGAGCCCATCCGTCGCCATGCTCGAAGACGCTTGGAAGGCGCCTTCCGGCCTTGGCAAGGGAACGATCTACCTCATCCAGGACGCCCACACCAATCCTTCCGCGCAGAAGAATATCGCCCAGGCGATCGACACCATTCTGAAAAACAACCCCCAGATCACCGAAGTATTTTCCGAAGCCGGAGAAGGGGACTATTCGCTCAACTTCCTAAGACCGGCCGCTTCCAAATCCAAGAGGACCGAGGTAGGCCTTAACTTCGTCAATAAAGGACTGCTCCAGGGTTCGGAATTCGCTTCTCTTACTTCCGGCAAGGACTTTAAGCTCACCGGCGTCGAAGACATGAAGCTCTACGACGAAGCCCTGGGTGTCTATGCCGATATCGTCAAAGCCCGCGCTTCCCAAAAAACCCGCTTCGCCGAGATCACCCGCACCCTCAAAGTCCTTGAAGAAAAAAACTATTCCGACACCGTCAAAGAATTTCAGTCCAACCAATCCCGCTACGAAGCGGGTGAGCTCTCCGTCACCGACTACGCGGTCTACTTGCTCAAAGCCGCCAAAAAATCCGGCGTCTACCTCAAGCCCTTTGAATCCGTCACGCATTTAGAGCGCCTCCAAGCCATGGAAAAAAATATCGACTTCGAACAAGTCTCCCGGGAAGAGGAGGAAGCCCTCGCGTCTCTTACTCCGGAAGTCCGCCAAGAGCTCGGCACTCTCAAGCCCGCAAAGCTCAACCAAGACTCCTCATCCACCCTCGGCTACTTCACCGCCCTGGAAGCGTCATTGCGAGGACGCGACGCTTCCGAAGTGACGACCTCCGCGATCTCCCAGAGAACCCATCTTGATCAGTACCTGGCCTACCTCAAGTCCTATCAAAAGATGAATCCCCAGACCCTCTTAAACCAGCTCAAAGACCTACAAACCGCCGTCTCATCCAAGATCGCCCAAACTCCGGAAGAAGCCTCGCTTCTTACGGTCCGGCGCAACCTGGACCGCCTGGTCAAGCTTTTTGACCTCAAGTTAAGCCCCGAGGACTACCGCAGTATTCAAAACGACTCCATGCTTCATGACTTAAAGCGCTTGGCCGGATACTTGAACGGCCTCCTCGCCAAAGAACACTTGGACCCCGCCTTGGCCCTCTTCATGCAAAACGACTATGAACCCGCTTACCGCGAAGCCCTGCGCTTCTATGACCTGGCCTACCAACGCGACGAAGCTTTTGTAAAACATATTATTGCGAGCGCAGCCCCCGTCATTGCGAGCGCAGCCCCCGTCATTGCGAGCGCAGCCCCCGTCATTGCGAGCGCAGCGAAGCAATCCCCCAAAGAACCGACTCCTAATCAGTCTGCGATCTTGATCACCGGCGGCTTCCACACCCCCCACCTCAAAGAACTTCTCAAAAAACAAAACATCTCCTTCTACTCCCTGACGCCCCAAGTCACCCACGAAACCGACATCGCACGCTACGAGCGCATCCTCCTGGAAGGAAAAACCAATAACTCGGCAGACTCTCTCACAGCTCCCATCATCGCTGCCACCACGACTGACCAAAACATCGGCGCCCGCCTCGGCCTGGCCGCCCCGCAAGTGGCCGCCGCCCTTGGCCCTCAAGCCCAAGCAGCCCTCACCGCCCAAGCCGGAGCCCGCATGGCGGCGCGGAAGAAGGTGACTGCGCGGAAGAAGGTGACGGTCGATACACTCATGAAGGAGATCGAAGCTCGGCTCAAACGGAAAGGTTTGGGGCATAGGTTTGTATACCTAGACAGTTTGTTGCTGACTTCGTTAAGGAGCGACTTGGAGAACGAGTTGTCCGGATCAAAAGCTAGCCGGCGGGCAATTTTACGTGATGTAAAATATTACGCGGCGCTCATTTCTCACCCTCTCTTCAACGCATTCGAGCACCCGCACAACTTTAGCTGGTTTGAGTCTGTGCACCAGGTAAAGGAGATATTACAAAAAAACAAACGATCGAAAATTAAATACACCTTCGACGTTAGGTACGATACACCAGAAATCGCTAGGTTGGTGGATGATGGCGAAGACCGATATTCAGCGGGCCCAGGTTCAGTGGTTATACAAAGAAAAAAATTAGAAACGACCTCAGGCCAAACAACAATGAAAATCATCGCCGTCCCCATCATCTCCGCCGCGCGGATGGCTGTCGGGAAGTATGACAAGGTACCCGTGCGGCCCAAGCAAGATTCGATCCTTAAACCCAGCGAAGCGCGCAATTTGCTTCGCGCGATGATCGCTAGGAAGTCAGGTCAAATGGTGACAATAAAAGTCGCGACGAGCGTAAGGGGCATTCAAAATGACGCAATGACGAGCCAAGTATCCGATGCGGATATTGATGGTACCTGGGGTAACGGCGGCTGGCTGCTCGTACAAAGGGACGGCTCCATAGCGCTGCTCCAAGCAGAATCAGATAGATACCTAATAGCTTTGAAGGCATATGTAAAAAAACTTCCCCATGTCGAAGCGGCGGACCTATTGCCCAAACCAGACGTGGCGGATACGGCCGGCGCGCGGATGGCGTTTAGTGACGCAACGAAGCGAGAGGTTCAGGAGGCGATCGGCGGAAGGGGGGAGCTGTATGCATTATTGAGGCAGGCCCTCGGAGAGGGTCGGGATAGCCGGATGTTGGCTATCAACAAACTGGCCGCTATCCCGCATGCAGATGGCGATGTGATCGGGGCGATCCTAACCGCCCTGCTTAAACCCGTTGCCACCGATGCCGAGGAAAGTCAAAACGCCCAGACCGCCTTACTTAGAATTAGTACCACGCCCACCCAGTCCGGAATTGATGCCCTTGTCAACGTATTGCCGAAGCGTAATTTGCATAAATTCGCACGCAGCGCTGTGATCCACACTCTCAACCGTACTGTGCCTCAAAAGTCGAAACAGATCGTCCTCGGATTTGCAGCTTTGGCGGCTGAGCCGGGACTTGATGCCGGACTCAAAGCCGAAGTGCTCAATTACATCGGATCGATCACGAAGGCGACCGATGACGGTGTGCGCGCCCTAATGGATATTTATGAAGATGGAAGAAACGCTATAGATTTACGTTTGGCGTCTCTCACATCCCTTGGGAAGATCACGGAGATTCAAAATAAATCGCTTGTGCTCCGTCTCCTCAACGATCTCCAATGGACTTTGAAAAACCATCCACTTGACGAGATCCAAAAATCAGCCGCCGTGCAACTAGGCCATTGGGGAGTTAATCTCGTTCGCCATCCGTCTGAGGAACTTCCGGCATCACTTGTCGAAGCTCTCAAAAACGCGGCCGACAGCGACGGCACCAATCCCGCAAAAAGAGAAGCCCTCGCCGCACTCATAGAAATACAAGAGGCCATGAACGCCCAAGGCGCGCGGATGGCGGACGCAGCGGATCTGGCGCCGGAGGCGGCCATCGCGGATGTGCCGGAAAAGCGCCGAGCAGGATTTATCAAGCCGGGGGACCTGGTGCTTTTGGATTATGACGTCATTTCGGGAGTGAAAAGTCCATTGACTGAGCTGCTGGCAGCTAAAACGAGCCCTCCGAATACAAATTATGTCCTGTATGTGGCGACTGAATCATTCGTGAGCTCAGAACGACCCCGTGTTGAATTGACGCAATTGATGGGTTCGGGGAGATTTGGATTGTCGGTGATCACGCGGCTTCGAAGCAAGCACATCTGGAAGCTCGACCCTGCGAAGTTTTATTCAGGCATAGATGTTTCGGGACTTCGGCCGCAACAAATTTCCTACGAGACATTCGCTGCCAAGGTGCTTAAACAATTACGCGATAGTGATCGGATCGCAAATCCGAAGCGGGTTCGCGAATTGATGCGTACCGCCCAGGAAGACATCTCGCTCGCGGCGAAGATAAGAGCCCTCAAAGAATTGGGTAGGATCGATTGGCATAACGGCTATTCGGTAAATTTTTTGGTGTCGCTGGCTCAAGATAATCATGCCGATCGGTCCATTCGGGCAGCGGCCATTCGCGAGATCGGGCATATCGGCAATAAGGCCAATTCAGTTGTTCCCGCGATGATCGCGCTTCTGACTGATAACGATCCCTACATCCGCCGGACGGCCCGGCTGATGTTGCCTGAAAAATTCTCGTACCAAAAGGCGCCTTTTGACCGATTGGTCCGATCCATTTTGGCTCCCACAGAAGCCATGGACGACGTGCTCACAACGTTGGTTAGATACAACGCTCACGAGCCCATCTTGCCCTTATTAAAAAGAGGCAACCCCCAAGTTCGCATTGCCGCCGTCGAAGCGCTCGGCCAGATCGCGTCCCATAATGTCGGCAAGCAAAGAATGTTTGCCGTTGAACGTGTCCTGGCGCGAACCGTCAATGACCACAGTGAAGATGTCCGTGCTGCCGTCGCGCGTGCGCAACTGCGCATCCTGAATGCCGCCGCATCAAAGCCCTCCGCCGCGCGGATGGCGGTTAAGGGGGCTTGGGAGCGGCTGGAGCCAATTTATGTTGTCGCGTACAAGGGGTTGAGCGCCACCCCTCTTGCCGTTAGAGATGCTCAAGATCAGATCACGCTTTTGCTTGATGGGCCTGAAAAAAGAATAATCTCAAAGGATGAAATAGACACGGCGTATAACGGGCTTCGACTGATCGCCTTGGATTTGTTGGGACGTTTGACCGGTTTTAGTATCACTAATGCGCAAGACTCCGCCAGACTCCGGCACCTCGCGCGAATCGCCGGAAAAGGGAAGCGTCCCACGCAGTCGATCGCGACGGAAGTATTATCACGAGAAGAAGCGGCCAGGCAATTTGAACTCGCCCTGAAGGCCGTGGAGAAGCAGAGGAAAATAAACGATGCCCAAGCTACCAGGGCTAGAAAACTTTGGACGATCTTAACTGAAGGCGATAGCAGGGTCGTGGCCGTTGTTTTGAGCCAGGATGACGCATCCGAAGTCAGCAAGCGGATGGGAAAATTGGATAGCATGCTGGAGATATCCTTTGTTGATGCGGTGCATCTGCACGAAACCTTGGTTGACAAGCTATATGGTATTGCGCTGACTGTCTTCGCGAAAGTGGATGGGACCGTTCTCCCCGATAAAATTTCAGTACTTAACCGGGAATTAAAAATCTCCAGACGGATCGACGAGGTTCTCGGCCGGAAGCGGCCCGAACCCGTTGCCCCGTCAAAGAAACGCCCGTCGATCCATGCATCAACCCTCGCATCACTGATACAAAAGAATCTGGTTCTGATCGAACAAACGATCTCGGCCATAAAAAAAATACGATCCGGGGACAGAGAGACCCTCGAATTGCTTCAGGAAGTCTGGCGAGAGGGTTTGGCGGACCTGTCGACACAACTGGCTGAAACTATCGATACGGAATTCGGTCCGAAAGTGATCGAAAGCGCTTTACAAAACTCCGCTATGACAAAAAAAGGTCTGATCACATTGGCCAACCAAATGCATGGGGAGGCGCTTAACGTTTTTGAACGCATCTGGAGCATGGGCAATGAGGATAACCCTGCATTTGTCCGCAGGATCAACGAATTGGCCGGCGGCAAAAAGACGTCGGAAAAGGTCGCGCCATTGGGAGACAAGGAGATGCCGATCGAAAAAGCCATTAGGGAGATCAGGATCATCACCGCGGCTGCCAAAAATCAGCTGCGGATCAATTTTACCGATCTAACAGGCCAAAGCCAAACGGGCGCGCGGATGGCGATGGAGATCGAGTCGATTCGATTCTTTCCCGATGGACTTAGACCGTTGCAGATGACCCTTCGGACAGGTGAACAAAAAGTCGTGCTTGATACCTACTATTGGTCGGATCAAATCGACGGTCTTCCCAACACCGCAAGAATCCTTTTTGAGATCACAACAGGCGAGCTTAAAGACGCGAGAGCCGTCACGCTTTGGCTGGATAAGCAAACTCATGCAGTGACCAAGGTTCTTGGACCTAATTTGCAGGGAAAATACGAATATCTGAATGAGGCGCTGGTCCAATATTTTAACGATAATTTTATTGGAAAGGTCTTCAACGGCACCAATCCCGACCTTGCCGCCCTCATTCCGGTCCTGGGAAAGGGGGGCATTGACCAGATACGACCGGACATCGACCTTTATGTGGCTAAGTACTACGGACTGAACTATCTCAATTACTTCTTGAACGGCGGAACTTCAGGAGCGCTTGACAACATAAAAATCAGGCTTCCCGATGGAACAACCGTATCGTATGCCGACTTTGTAGCGCTTACGCGCACGAAGAGGTTAGGTGAACACGGCATAGATCCTAAAGCAAATTATGTTCTCACAGAACCAAGCAGTTATCATCTAGCGATCGCTCTCGACTCCGCCTCCCAAGCCGCGCGGCTGGCGGAGTTGGTGTCGGAAGACTTGGAGCATTTTGTGGTGGCGGCGTTGGCTCGTCGAGTCCAGGAGCTAAGACGAGGAAAAAATAAAAAAATCCGGGATTTATTACTGCCGGTCTCGCCGGCCGATCTTGCGGACAAAAGTACGACGAATCTGTTTTTTACGGCATCTGCGGTCAAAATTGGCGGCGCACTCAAATTTAAAATTTTCTGGGAAGACCCGATGCGACCGTCAATAAGTTGGACTTTGACTGTTAAGCAAGCCCAGGATTACATTAACACGGGATCCATACCGGCGGACCAACTTTGGGACGTTTTGAGCAAGTTGCAGGATAGAGAGACGCAGGGAATATCCGCTCTTAATGATGCCACCCAAAGGAAGCATGCCTCTAAGAAAGGGCGAAATCAAGATCAGCTGATCGATCTGGCGGATCTTCTGCGAGCGTCGTCACCAGCCGGTCTTCTGATCAATCTCATAGCGCTTAAGCGGACGCTGTCGGCCATACATGCGTATCAAGATCAAGACGGTCCTTCTAAGAAGAAACAACTTAGTTTTGTTCATGTTATTGTTCTTGATCAGTGGACGCAACTAGAAACCTTTGCCACACAAATAAAGCGTAATGATGAGACGAAAACAATAGGCGAAGAGATCGAGAACGTTTTGGCGGATCTTCGCGAGTTAATTTTAGTTCCAAAGAATTTACGAAAAATTGATCCGGGAAGTGCGCTCATCAGGATCAAAGCGGCCAGAGCGACCGATGGGGACACGGTTGGCGAGGTTGCCGATGTGCACTTGGCGCTCATGCCCGCGCGAAGAGATGAGCTCTTGGATTTTTCGATCCTCTGGTACGGTCATTTGTTGGCATATGAGATGTTTGCGGATGCCAACGTACGGGACGGGGACTCAGAAGCTCGGGCAAAAGCTCTGCAAAACATCACACAGGAGATGCTCGAGATCGCATATGACCGCGGGCTTCCTAAAACCGTTACCCTGGAGGAATTCAGGGAATTGGTCGCTAACGGCAAATACACCTTGCAACAAGCGTTCGCCCGTGTGCTCGCCAGCAGCGTGCTCGCCAGCTGGGCGCGATCGATCGCCGCTTCCCGCATGTCGGCGTAAACACCCATGTAAATCAGCGGACTCGCCGCCGATTTACATTGCGTCCACCGCAAGTAAGTCCCTATCCCGCGCCGCTCGGCTTTGTCGAGAGCCAATATGGATAAATACAAATTTAACATAAGAAGTTAAATATGTATTGTCCCGCCGCGGCTCCTCAGGTACAATGTTCGCATGAGGACCTACATTCACCGGGATATTGAGCCCACCCTGATCCGCGCGGTCAAAACTTTTTCGGCGGTCGCCCTCACGGGACCGCGGCAAAGCGGCAAGTCCACCCTCCTGCGTCGCCTATTTTCCAAGACCCACCGCTACGTGACGCTGGACGATCCTCAAGCACGGGATCTTGCGTCCCGGGATCCTCAACTATTTTTGAATCAGTTAAGAGGCCCCGCGATCATTGACGAGATCCAGTATGCGCCCGAACTGATGCCGTACATCAAGATGCGGATCGATGAGCACCGGTCCAAAAAAGGGTCTTATATCCTCACGGGGTCCCAACAATTCACGATGATGAGACATTTAACCGAGTCGCTCGCCGGCCGCGTGGCACTCTTTGACCTCTTGCCGTTCAGTTGGTTCGAAAAACGGACTGCCAAAAGTTCTAAGCGTTTAATCACCTCATTGGGAGGCTTTGTTCATGCGTGCCTGAAGGGTTCCTTCCCGGAAACGACGACACTGCCTGTCGCCGCCTTGCAGGAGTGGTATGCGTCCTATGTGAATACCTATCTGGAAAAAGATGTGCGGGGGCAGTACGACATCGGAAACCTGAGGGATTTTCAGCGTTTTATCCAGCTTTTGGCGGCCCGCACCGCGCAAATTCTAAATTGTTCTTCGTTCGCGAATGACCTCGGCGTCAGCGTAACCACGGTCAAGCGGTGGCTTTCGGTTCTGGAGGCGGGCCGCATCGTGTACCTGCTCCAGCCGTTTTACGAAAATTTTGGGAAGCGCATCATTAAAATGCCCAAGGTTTACTTTTTGGACTGCGGCCTCGCGGCGTACCTGTCCGGCATCCGCACGGAGGAGCATCTGATGAAGGGTCCCATGGCCGGAGCGTTATTTGAGACTTTTTGCCTTCAAGAAACTTTTAAGATGCTACTCGCAAAAGGCGGCCGGCCGCAGTTGTTTTATTTACGGACAAATAACGATCTCGAGGTGGACCTTTTGATCAGGATCAAAAATGGAAAATGGCTTCCCGTCGAGATTAAAATGAGCCAAACCCCCAAGCCGTCTATGGCCTCCGGTATCCTGAGATTTAAACAGCTTTTTGATAAACTTCCGACCACAGACGGAGTCGTGGTAACTCTCGCGGATCGGGAATTTCCGCTGAGTGCTTCGGTGAACGCGAGGCCCTTGGAACAATACTTGCGGGATCTTGATAGTTAATCTTGATAGTTAAATTGACGAAAGACCGTTCGGTGTCTAAACTAGGGGTCTTTTACAGGAGACTCCGTGAGCCAGACAACCACACAACTCGATACGCTCTGCATCAACACGATCCGCTGCCTCGCCGCTGACGCGGTGGAGAAGGCGAAGTCGGGTCATCCCGGAGCGCCCATGGGCATGGCGCCGATGGCGTATGTTTTGTGGACCAAATTTTTAAAGCACAATCCTGTTGATCCCAGCTGGCCTGACCGTGACCGCTTCGTGCTCTCCGCCGGCCACGCGTCCATGCTGTTGTACGGCCTTTTGCATCTGACCGGCTACGGCGTTTCGCTGGATGACATCAAAAACTTCAGACAATGGGGTTCTCAAACACCCGGGCATCCGGAGTTCGGTCATACGCCCGGTGTCGAAACCACCACCGGTCCGCTCGGCCAGGGATTCGCGACCGCCGTTGGCATGGCCATGGCAGAGCGGTTCATGTCCGCGCGCTTCAACCGCCCCGAGGCGCCGCTGGTCGACCACTACACCTATGTGATCTGCGGCGACGGGGACTTGATGGAGGGAATTAGTTACGAAGCCGCGTCGCTCGCGGGGCATCACAAACTCGGTAAGCTCATCTGCCTGTATGACGACAATCAAATCACGATCGACGGCGGCACGAACCTTGCTTTTACGGAAGATGTGGCCAAGCGCTTCGAGGCGATGGGGTGGCAGGTTCAGCGCGTGGCGAACGGCGATGAGGATCTGCCCGCCATCGAATCCGCGATCCGGCACGCACAAGCGGAAAAAAATAAACCATCGATCATTATCACCCGCACGACGATCGGTTACGGCGCTCCCAACAAAAAAAATTCCCACAACTGCCATGGCTCGCCACTTGGCGCCGAAGAGGTGAAGCTTGCCAAGCAGACGCTCGATTGGCCGCAGGAGCAGGCGTTTTACATTCCCGACGAGGCGCGCGAAGAGTTCGCCAGGGCGCCTTATAAAGGAAGAGAAGCTCAGGATCGCTGGCAAAAACTCAAGACCGCTTACGCCGCCAAGTATCCGGCTGAAGCGCAGGAATTTGATGCATGGCTCAGCCGCAAAAAGCCGCAGGATTGGAAAAAATCCTTGACCGCGTTCAAGCCGGAAGACGGCGCCATGGCCACTCGCGCCGCTTCGAGCAAGGTCCTGAATTCGGCCGCGGCGGTTCTGCCTAATCTTCTCAGCGGTTCCGCGGACCTGAGCGAATCCGTCAACACGACCATCAAAGGCGGCGGATCCTTCTCGCTGCAGACCCCTGCGGGCCGGAACATTCACTACGGAGTCCGTGAGCACGCGATGGGCGCGATCGCCAACGGCATGACCCTGCACGGCGGGCCGATCATCGCCTGCGGAACATTTTTAATTTTTTCGGATTACATGAAATCATCGATACGATTGGCCGCGCTGATGAAAATTCCAACTACATTCCTTTTTTCGCATGACTCGATCGGGGTGGGTGAGGACGGTCCGACGCATCAGCCGATCGAACAGCTTGCCGGCCTGCGCGCGATCCCAAATCTGACCGTCCTGCGTCCCGCCGACGCCAACGAAACCCGCGCTTCCTGGATCACCGCGTTGGAGCGCGTCGCCGGCCCCTGCGCGATCATCCTCACCCGCCAAAACATTCCGTTCCTGTCCGGCGCGGCTTCTCAGTCCGAGGGTGTTTCGCGCGGCGCGTACATTTTGGAAAAAGAATCAAAGCCGTCGCCAGAGATTATTCTGATGGGAACCGGATCCGAGGTGCATCTGCTCGTCGCTGCGAGAAAAATCCTCGAGGAGCGGGGGATCGCGACCCGCGTCGTCAGCATGCCGAGCTGGGAACTTTTTCGCGCGCAAGACGCGGCCTACCGCCAAAGTGTACTTCCCCGCGAGATCACGAAACGCCTGGCTGTCGAAGCCGCGTCTCCTCAGGGCTGGCACGAATGGGTCGGTTCGGACGGTGTGATCATCGGCATGACCGACTTCGGCGCCTCCGCCCCTTCGCCCGTCGCTCTGGACAAGTTCGGTTTTAACCCCCAAAACGTCCTCGACCACGCTCTCAAGCTTCTCAGTCACGCCTGAGTTTAACGCCCGTTTAGAATATTTTACCGTCTCTTGAAATGCCCAAATTATAGGGCATACTTTCGTTTGTGTTAATTAACAAACCCTCGTCTACATGTCCATCATTTTGATTGGACAGTTCAAGGGCGGAGCGCTATTTGTCGGGATTTCTTATTAAGAAGATAAAGTATATTGAATTCCAAGTTTAAAAAAATCATGTCGTTAATTCTCGTGGCTGCATTTGCCGGAACCGAGCTGGCGCGGGCCGTACCGTTGGATTCCGCAGCGAAACCTACCGTTCTTCAACATTCCGTGAAGTTGGAAGGGTTGGCGGAGTTCTGCGCTGTTCGGGAGGTACACGAAGTTCCGAATGCACCGTTCATCATCCACATCCAGGACGCGCATTCCAACCCATCCGGTCAGGAGAACCTCGCCAAAACGCTCGACGCGCTCGCGAAGCGGCATGCCGTTTCGCTGGTGCTTGTGGAAGGCGGCGATCGGAACGGTTCGCTCGCGCCTTTGAGAAAAATTGCGTCGGCTGGGTCCGTACGGCAGGCCGCCAAGCAACTTCTATTGGAAGGTCAAATTCACGGTGAGGAATTCTTGAGTCTGACGTCGGATTCTGCGCCGCGTATTCTGGGTGTCGAGGACATGGGGTTGTACCGCCGAAGCTTGGACGCCTACAAGCAACTGGCCGCCCGCCGCCAGGAGACGCTCGCGTACCTGAACGCGATCCGCCGCGTCGTTGACAAACTCAAGAGCCGCATGTACCCGCCCGCGCTTTTGGATTACGAAAAAATCATTCCGCAGGAATCCGAGGGTTTTTCGGACAAGCATTTTGACGCGCTGCTTGCACTGCTGCCTGCCGGAGCTTTGAACCCGGCGGAATTTGTGCAGGTTCAAAAACTCAAGGTCATTTTGGAGGCCGAGCGTTTTGGTAAATCCGAGGCGGCCGACCGCGCGGTCGCGGAGGCCAAGGCGAAGGAGGCGGTTCAAGGACTGGATTTGGATGCGCTGGACGAAGAAGCGCAGCTGCTCGAGGACCGGGCGTTCACTGTGCTTTTGCCGCGCCGGGACGGCCGGCTGTTGCGGTCGGTGGACCGTTATCTCAAAGTTCTGGACGCGGCGTACCGGATCCGGATGAACAGCCGCGAGTTCGAGGCGTTCACGGCCAACGCGCCGGACTTCGGGACAGAATCGTTCCTGGCCTTCCTGAACCGCAAGCTCGTGGATTATGGCTTCGCGAACGACCTCGTCGCTTACCGGCCGCTTTTGGAGGAAGGGGAGAAGGCGCTCCACGCGTTTTACGCGACCGTCGATCAGCGCGACCTGGCCTTCATGAAAAACCTAGACCGCGCGCTCGCCTCCGAAAAACAAAAAACGGTGGTGCTCATCACCGGCGGCTACCACACCGCGCATCTGAAGGAACTTTTTGCGCAGAAGGGCTACTCCTACGCGGTCCTGACCCCATGCGTGGACTACGAAACGGACCAAAATGTTTATGAAAAACTTTTGACCTCGGCTGTCCCCGGGTACCTTCGTGTGCTTGAGACGGTGGATCGGCCGCTTGCCATCGAGGAATTCGTGAAGCGGGCCGGTGCCCGGCTCGCTGATTCTCGAGTGGTCGAGGCGATGGCCAAGTTAAACGGCGGTGCCCTGGCCAAAAAAGTTCCTCATACTGCCGTAGCCGCCCGCTTATCCGAAAAGGAGAACGACCTTCGTCGGACGATCGCAAAGCTTCGCGAGGAGTATGATCGCGTGATCCGGGTGCTGTTGAAGTGGCCGCGGGCGATCACATTCTTCGGGAGCGCGCGGATCATGCCTAAAACGAACGGCAAGAAAACGATCCGCTCCCCTTTTTATGACTTTTCGGTGATTCTGGGTCAGGTGCTGGCCGAGCGGGGAATTCCGAACCGTGGCGGCGCGGGTCCGGCCATCATGGCGGGGGTGCCGCAGGGTGCGATGCAAG
>JAGVCY010000243.1 GCA_020058965.1 Candidatus Omnitrophota bacterium
CTCGCAGTGATCTTCGACATAAATAAAATCACGGGCCGCCCCTCCGTCACCGTGCACCCTCATCGGTTCTCCGAGAATGCAGCTCGTGATAAAGCGGGGGACCACTTTTTCCAAGTGCTGGTTAGGGCCGTAGTTGTTGAACGGGCGGATGATGATGGCCGGAATTTTGTAGGTGGACTGGTAGGAATAAATCAGCCGGTCGGCACCGCACTTGGCCGCGGCATAAGGGCTCATGGGGTTCAGTGGATGTTCCTCTTTCATCGCCTTCCCTTGAGCCGATCCGTACACCTCAGAGGTGGAAATATGAATGAAGCGCTCGATCCTTTTGCGGTAGCGGATCACCGCGTTCGCAACAAATTGGGTCCCGATGACATCCGTCTGAAAAAAGTCGGTGTTGTCGTAGATGGACCGCGTCACATGCGACTCGGCAGCCAGATGGATGACCACATCCGAATTCGAAATGACTGAATCCACAAAACTGCCGTTACAGATATTGCCGTGGCGAAATTCAAAACGCGGTGAATTAAAAATATCTTGAGGAATGTTGTTGAGATTGCCGGCGTAGGTCAACGCGTCAAGAACGATGATCTTATATTTGGGGTACTTACGAAATAAATACCGGACGAGGTTACTGCCGATGAATCCGGCCCCGCCGGTGACGCAAATGGTTTTCATTAAAAATACTCCTGTGCCTGTGGTTAAAAAATCAAGTCTTGTCGAATGAGCGGATCATCGCTTCGCCTTTACCCGCATGAATTTGGGCTGGAACGCCCGCGGCTAGAGCTCCGTCCGGAACATCTTGCCGCACCACCGCGTTCGCGGCGATCACCGCCCGATCGCCGATGCGGATTCCGCCGAGAATCACTGCATGGGCGAAGAAAAAGCATCGGTCTCCCGCCCGCGGAAAATCGTTGATCTCGTCCGGATTCCAGGACCGCGCACCAAAGGTAACTCCATGAAAAAGCGTCGCCTGCGCGCCGATCGCCGACCCGCGGCCGATCACGATTCCGGACGGATGAGCGATCAGCAGGCCCGGACCGATTTGGGCATTGAATTCTATTTCCGCGCCGGTGCTCCGCTGATTGCGGCGGGTAAGCCACCAGGCGGCATACGTCCACCCTTTTTTGTAGCAGGCGTGGCTGAGTCGATAATAAAACGCCGCTTTGAACCCGGATTTGAAGAACACACTTTCTAAAAAAATCTTACCCGCCGAATATTTTTGCCCGCGAAGCCGATAAGTTTCGGCGTAACGGTCCAAATCACTTTGAATCAGCTGACGAAGATTCATCATCGCTGGGTTTCCGCCGTTATAAAGCTTTTCATAAATTTGGGCGCCTCAGGTCCTTCGTTAAAAATAAGATCCAGGGCGCTCACTGAGTGCTCGAACGGCGGAAAAAGCTGCGCGTATTCCGGATACCCCGAATAGTCCATAAACTTGAGTGTGATCCCCGCCTCGCGGAAGCGGTCTTCCTCCAAGTACGCCTTGGCCGCCGGGCCCGAAAGATACTCGCCGCCTCCGGCCGCCTTGCAAAGATTGACCAGCCGTTCTGTTTTCCCGCCCTTTAATTCGTAATCCATCGACCACGAAAGCTTGGTTTTGATCCCCAGGATTTCGCACATCGTCTTGATGAAGCTGTGATTGATCCGGCTCAGGGAAGTTTCGCGGTTGCTCATATAGAGAGGTTCAAGACGGTCCCGGACCGCCGCAAAATGCCTCGCTTTGGAATAATTTTGAAGGAGCGTTTTCCAGTGCTTGGCCGCCCACCCGGAGCCACTCACCTGAGTCTCGCGAATTTTTTGACCCATATGGTGCGCGATCGGAATCGTCAGCCACTGCGGGCCATCCTGGGTCTTGATCCGATTGCGGTTCCGCCAATCGTTGTTCGTGAATTGCGCGTCGTCATAAAAAATGAACTCGTCGACCAGGTTGATCAAATCAAAGTAGCCCTTCCAAGGAATGTAATTGGACTGCAGAATGGCAATTTTACGCGGCATATTTGGTAATTATACCATGCGTAATTACGGGGCTTGGGGAATATGAAAGCCGTAATTCTTCAGTCGTTGTGTTAGAATTATAGGCTTATGAAGATCCCTTTTGTTGATTTGGCCGCCCAGTACCGTTCCATTCGCCCGCAGATCCAGACCGCCGTGAACGGCGTTTTGGACCGTTGCGATTTTATTCTTGGTGAAGATGTCGCCGCGTTCGAAAAAGAATTTGCCAAATGGGCTGGCGCGCCCAACGCGGTGAGCTGTGCCAATGGAACCGACGCGCTCGTCCTGGCGCTCCGAGCGTGCAACATCGGCCCCGGGGACGAAGTCATCACGACGCCGTACACATGGATTTCGACCGTTTTGGCCATCACGCTGGTAGGCGCCAAGCCGGTTTTTGCGGATATCAACGCGGCAAACTACAATCTCGATCCCGACCTCATCGTCAAAAAGATCACGCGCCGCACCAAAGCCATTCTTCCGGTTCATCTCTATGGGCAGTCGGCCGCGATGGATGTCATCGGCGACATCGCCAAAAAGCATAAACTACTCGTCATTGAAGATGCCGCGCAGTCGCACGGCTCCTACTGGCGCGGTCTTCGGGTCGGACAGACCGGGGCCGTCACCTGCTATAGCTTTTATCCCGGCAAAAACATCGGCGCGTACGGTGATGCGGGCTGTATCACCACGCCGGACGCGCAGATCGCCCGCCGCGTTAAGATGCTGCGGAATATGGGTCAAGAGATCAAGCACAAGCATGAGCTGATCGGCACGAATAGCCGCCTGGATACGATCCAGGCAGCGATCCTGCGGGTCAAGCTGAAGCATTTGGAAGATTGGACCGAGGCGCGGCGCAAGGCGGCCACACGGTATCATCGGATCCTTGAAGATTTGAATGTGGTTCTGCCGAAGGAAGCGGACGGTTCGCGCCATGTGTACCATGTGTACGCGGTTCAGGTCCCGCGCCGTGATGCCGTCCTAAAAAAACTGACTGCGGCAGGCGTGATGGCTCAGGTGCATTACCCCGTGCCCGTGCATCTACAGCCCTGCTACAAAAATTTGGGTTACAAGAAAGGTTCTTTCCCTATCACCGAAAGGACCTGCTCCCGCATCCTTTCCCTTCCCATGTTCCCCGAGATCACCGAAGCCCAACAAGCCTTCGTCGCGGAATCTCTCAAGCAAGCCCTCAAAAAATAGTTCGGTGCGATGCGGTGCGGCTCAATCCACCCGCCCCTAGAGCCAGGTTTCCTGCCACTTCTGAAAAGTGTAGAGCGTCCAGAGTTGTTTGCGGTTGTCGCGCTTTCCGGCGAGGTGTTCGGCGAGCAGCAGCGAGACGGTGTCCGGATTAAAAAATCCTTCCCTGCGAATGCGATCCGGGGCGAGGGCCGACTCGAACTGGGGCTTGAGGTCTTTGCGGATCCAATGCGAGATGGGAATGCCGAAGCCTTTTTTGGGGCGGTCGATGATCTCGGCCGGCACGCGGCCGCGGAGGATTTTTTTAAACAACTCTTTGGGTTTGCCGTCCTTGAAGCGGATGTCAGCCGGAATGCGGCGCACCGTGCCGACCAACCGGTCGTCCAAAAGCGGTGAGCGGGTTTCGAGCGAATTGGCCATGCTCGCGCGATCCGTTTTGACGAGGATGTCGCCTTCCAGATAAAACCTAAAATAAAATTCCTGAAGATCATCCCGATAGTCGGCCATCGGCTCCCCGAGCGTCTCGTCGATCCCCTGATACGCCGCGGACGCCTCCTGCCGGAGATCCGGCGAGAGAACCGCATCCAGCTCCAAGTCCGAAAATGCTCCCAGCCACACCTGATTGCGGATCCGCGGCGGGTAGCGCAAACCCTTCGTGAATTGCTTGGCCTTAAAATCCAGACTCAAATTGTCCATCGACACCGGTAACGCATTCGCCGCTGACTGCATCAATCCCGCCGACCAGGGTGCCCACCGATCGATCTTCCTGGCAAATCGCGCGGCATCGAAGGTCGGGTACCCCCCGAACAATTCGTCTCCGCCGTCTCCGCCGAGCGCCACGGCCACATGTTTGCGTACGAGCCGCGACAGCAGAAAGGTCGGTATAAAGGAAGCGTCGGCCATCGGCTCATCCAAATGCGCGAGGATCGCCTCATGCTCTTTGAGCATCGACGCGAGCGTCAGCTTTTCTTCAATATGTTCGGTGCTAAAAAAATCTGCCGCGCGCCGCGCATACGCTGACTCGTCGAACGATGCCTCTTCGAACCCGATCGTAAAAGTTTTGATCTTGCGGCCCGGGTCGAGCGCGCGCATCTCGGCGAGCACCGCCGTCGAGTCGACACCGCCGCTCAAAAAAACTCCCAGCGGCACATCGCTCACCAGCCGTCTTTTAACCGCGTCCCTAAAAAGCTCGGTCGTCTCCGCCTGCCAACCCGCTTCCGTTTTTGCAAAAACAGCCGGGCCGAACGGCTTCGTGTAGCGAAAAACCCGCGTCCCCTGAGCCCCGGCCTCGATCGCGGTCCCGCCGCGCAATTTTTTCATGCCCTTCCAAATGGTGTCGGGCGCCGGCACATACTCAAATGCCAGATACCGCGCGATGGACCGGCGGTCCGGCTCCCGCGACACGGCCGGATGCGCGAGCAGCCCCCGCGGTTCGGAAGCGAACACAAACCCGCTGCCCCCGCTCAAGATCGAATAATAAAACGGTTTTTTTCCGAACGGATCGACTGCCGCCGTGACCACCCGCTTCTGGCGGTCCCAGACCACGAAGGCAAACATCCCTTCAAGCTCCGATAAACACGCCGCACCTTTTTCCTCAAAAAGTTGAAGCAAACTTTCGGTGTCGGACCGCGTCTTAAATTTCCGTCCGCGGGACTCCAATCGCGCGCGGATCTCCCTAAAGTTATAGATCTCGCCGTTAAAGATAATGGTGTAGCGGCCATCGGCGCTCGTCATCGGCTGGATACCGCCCTCCAGATCGATGATCTTGAGCCGCCGGTGCCCCAGACCCACGCCCGGCTCTTCGAGATAACCCTCCGCGTCGGGTCCGCGATGCGCGAGTTCCCGTGTCATTTTTTTTAGAAGCGCGGATGCCTCACCGCCG
Source organism: Candidatus Omnitrophota bacterium (assembly GCA_020058965.1). Classification (GTDB taxonomy): domain Bacteria; phylum Omnitrophota; class Gorgyraeia; order 2-02-FULL-51-18; family JAGOUK01; genus JAGOUK01. The sequence goes on from JAGVCY010000243.1 coordinate 5,066, forward strand.
GTCGGCGGCTGTGCGGTGGAGTAAAAAAACCCGGCTATGCCGCACATGCGCGCGTCACCTTTTCCTCGGACGGTAAACCTTAAAATCGCCGATCTGGCGGTCCAGGTAGTAGCGGGCCGAAAAAAGCGTCGTCCCCGGGGCGCTGTTCTGCGGCGTCAGTCCCAACAGCGAGATCCGGTCCACGACCACCACTTCCAATATCCCCGACGCAAAATACTGATTGAGCTCCGGCAAGTTACGGCTGATCAAAAGATCCCTGAGGCGAGGCGCCTTGAGTCCTTTAATATTTTTTCTCATTTCCAAGTAATAAAGAATGTCATCGCGCACGGCGACGGTGGATCCAGGCCGTACGATGAGCGCCAAATATTCGACCGTATCCTTCAGGCCGGATTCCCCGTAATTCATCCACGACTCGGCGGTCGTGTACTCCGCGGTCTGATTCAGGTTGAGCGCCGCGTTCACCGGAAATACGAACAACAGGCTCGCCGCCACGATCCCTTCGATGAGCTTGAGCCGGCCCAACACCCACAACACCACCGCCGCGCCGGCGCCGACCGCCAGCGGACGGTAGTACAGATTGAGAAAGTTTTTGAACCGCGGATTGTATGGCTGATCCCACATAAATTTTAAGTAATCGCCGATGTTCGCGTAATAAAATGTCAGTCCGAGAATCACCGCGGCTATCAGTGGAAGTATCCACCAGGCGTCCCGAAGCGCGGCCGCCAGATCTTCCGCCCGCGGCCGTATCGCTGCGACACAGCCGCATAGGATCGCCGCCATAAACAACGGATAGATCGGATGCTGGTACTTCATCATGTCGATCGACCCTTTCACCAGTAGATACGGGACCCACACCACCCACGCGATGACAAATAGCGCGTCTTCCGGCCGCGTCCGCCCCGTTTGAAAGAATTGAATGATCCGCCTAAAAAAAGTCAGGGTCAACAGGACAAAAAAAGGTGCCGACATCCAGTACAACGGCCAGCGGATGATGTGTTCCAATCCGGCAAAAACCCGCTTTAAAAATTCCGGATTGAGCGCGCGGGAAGTTTTCTTGAGCAGCGTGTACTTCAGAAATGCCATCACATCCGTTCCGGTGAAGGCGCAATAGGTCCACCACGCGAGCCAGGCAAGAAGTGTGCCGCCGATAAATACGGCGGCCGTGTCTTCCAATAATTTTTTCCACTGCCGGCCTGCGGTTCGATAGATCAAAACACCCGAAAATATAAAGATCGGCGTGATCTCCTTGCATAAAAAAGCAAACGCGATCGCCAACGCCTGTGCCACCCGCATCGGCCATTGCCTCACCCCGTCACGCATTTCCATACGGATATAAAAGTACGCAAATGCCATAACAAAAAGCGAGGTCCCCATGGTGTCCGCGTCCAACTCCAGTCCGTGCTGAAGCAACAGCGGATTCACAAAGTAAAAAAGCATCCCGATAAAAACGGCCGCGCGCCGCAAGAGCGGGTCTTCGCTGCGCAAGAGCTCCCGAACCGTCAGCAAAAATAGCAGCCCTGTGAGAATAAAAATAATGAGACCAAAGGAGCGGGCCGGAACCTCGGATTCTCCGAACAGCTTAAAAACACCCGCCATCGTGTATTCATACAACAGCGGATGGGCGATGTAATGCGTGCCGTCCAAAAATGTCTTGGGACCTTTTTCTAGAATGAAGTGCGCGCGAAGGGCGATCTCGGTTTCGTCGAGGGTGAAGGGTTTGCCGAGAGCCGGCAAGATCGCGAGGATCGAAGTGATGAGGAGACCGGCCGCCAGGATGGCCGCGGCGGCGCGGTTGACGGGGTGGATCTGAGTCAGCCGGCCGGAAGCGGGGATCATTTGATTTTTTTTGACAAATATTTTTCGGTGATAAGCCGCCGCAACTGGTCAAAAAACTGCCGGATCACGAGGCCGCCGAGTTTGCTGGATCCGCGGGTGCGGTCTTTAAAAGTGTAGGGCACTTCGCTAATTTTTCCGCCGTGCCGCGCTTTGACGAACACTTCCAGGCCTATCTTAAAGCCCTGGGGATGCAGTACCACCCCCTCCATTGCCTCGCGCTTGACCATAAAAAATCCGCTCGTCGCGTCCCGGACCGGTGTCACCAGATTTGCCGTGAGGCATGCCGCGCGCGATGCCATCCGACGCTTCCACGGCCAATCCTTCACGCCGCCGCCCTTCACATAACGGCTCCCGACCGCGATCACCGCGCCCTTCGAAATAGCCTCGGCGAGCAACGGCAGAACTTCGGGCGGGTGACTCAGATCGGCGTCCATGACGCACCAAACATCCCCTTTGGCTTCGCGGAAACCGTCAGCGACGGCCGGCGCCAAACCGCGCGGTTTGCCCCGTCGGTTCACGGCCCTGATCCTGGGAATTTGAAGCTCGCCCACCAAGTTGGCGGTGCCGTCCGGTGAATCATCGTCCATCACGATCACTTCAAAGTCCGAAAGGCCCGCACGCGAAAACACCCGGTCCACTGCCGAAAGCAGCTCCGGCATATTCTTCGATTCGTTGTAGGTTGGAATAATAACTGAAATCACTTGGACGGTATTATACAACTATCCGGCTTGTGATTTCTTGGGTGTGTAGAAGAAAAGGATGGTGTTTTTGTCCCAGGGGATCCTGACGCGGCCAGCCAGCTGGTAATTTGCCTTGAATTCACGGATAAATTCGGGCGTAAAGTTGCGGTCGGCTTTGAGGATCACATGCCAAAAATAAGTGATGATGAGCGGGAACTTTTTATTCCTCAAGTCATCGAGGATCGGCGTTTGATCCCAAGCGCCGCTGTAGGCCGCTTGCGCCATCGGGAAGGGCTCGAAATAGATCGGCCGGCCGTTGGCGATCAAGAGTGACATGTCCCAAGCGATGACCGGGTCCGGAAACTGACGGATGACCCGCGACATGCGGTCAAAAAATTCCACCTGCTGCGCTTTGACGCTACGCACTTTTTCGATCGAAAATCCCTTCACGCCAAAGAACAGCGCTTGAGCCGCGATTCCGGCCGCCACGGCGAACACCAGCCATTTCCTGCGGCCCTCGGCAGAAGTATCCCAGAGCCGTCCTGCCGCGAGCGTCGACGCGGCCAAAAACGGCAACAGATAATTGCTGTCCGACCCCTGCTTCCCCAGCGACACGGTGAGCAAAATACTCACCGCCAGATAAAGATTCGTCAGCGAGCCCGCCGGGGTGCTCCGCCAAACGGCGGGTGACAACAACACCGACGCCGCGGCGGCTACATTCAGCGGGTGTTTCAGAAGCGTTTCTTTCCAATACCCGGGTATGAATTGCCAAAAAAACCGGCGCCGGCCGATCTCCACGGTGGTATGAAAATAGTATTGGCCGTGGGTCACAAGGTTGAGCGCCGCATAGATCACCAGCACCGCGCCGCCGGCCGCCACCGCGAAGATCGCTAGATCTTTCCAGCGTCGGTTCAACGCCAGATGCGCGAACCAGGCCACGGTCGCCGCGACCGCGGAGGATTTGGTGAAGAACGCCGCGACCGCCGCCGCCGTCCCGATCCAGAAGTATGCCTTCTTCGAATAACCCGACGCGGCATAAAACACAAATCCCGCCAGCGCCACCATCTCGACCGCGACCGCGGTCATATCGACATTCACTTGCACGCCCCACCGGTCGACGAAAGGCAGCGATAAAAAAAGACATGCGGAACCCAGCGCGACCGCTTTGGACCGTCCACAGCGCAGCAGCATCAAGCCAATGCTCAACGCCGCTAGGACCGAGGCGGCCAAACACACCGCCCGACCTCCCGCCATGGGCAGATCAAATAAATTCTGAGCCAACGCAGATAAAATCAGGTACACCGGACCGTAGGGAACTACGCTATAAGGCGCCGATGACAGCTCGTGGTACGGCCAAATACCTTGATTAAAAAATCGTATCGATTGAGCCAGCGCCGGCTCGCCAAGATTCACCAAATAGGGATAGGAAACTTTAATTTGAGCATTTAGAAAAAATACCGCCGCGCCGGCCGCGGCGCTTCCGGCCGCGAGAAGCGTCAAGATTCGCATCGCTGGATTTGGACGATTATCGGAGATCATATAGGTCAAACACGGCTGGAATGCGCGGATCCCGCGGCAGGGGCTTGAACGGCGGAGGCAAGTCCTTTTTCCGCGCGATCAATCCCGGCATTTGGATCTGATAATATTCTTTGAACACCTGAGGATTATAAAACGCCGTCGCTAAATCCACAAAGGCATACCGGACCTGTCGGTTTCGGACAAATTCCGCCGCTTGATCCATGGAATCTAATTTTGGCCAGGTGAGATACTCTGCGCGCGTCTTGCCTTTAAAATAAAAAAGATTTCCTTCGAAGGTGTCCCCCACCAGAATTCGCTCCCCCGGCTGGGCATGCTTTTCGGACCAAGCCAGCTGGACTTTGAATACGGTCGGAAATTGATAGGACTTGGAAACATCCGACCGGATCCAATCTCCATGGATCAGCAATCCGGCC
>JAGVCY010000085.1 GCA_020058965.1 Candidatus Omnitrophota bacterium
AGACAATTTTCCGTTCACATCATCCCGCACACCTGGTCCAACACCAATCTCAGAAATCTCAAACCCGGAGACCTGGTCAATCTCGAAAGCGATTTCCTCTTAAAAGCTCGCAAATAATCGGACCAGATTATTTAAGATTATTTCGTGCGGGCGAAAATGCGGAAGTGAACTCGGCATCGGAGGGCGAGTTGGTGAGGAGGGTGGCGGCGAGTTCACCGCAGGCGGCGGAGGCGGTGACACCGTAGCCGCCGAGGCAGGCGGTCCAGAAGAAGTTTTTTTGAGCGGCGTCCCATCCGATGACGAATTTTCGGTCTTTTGAAAATGTGCGCAGACCCGACCATATGCGCGTGTGGCGGGAGCCGAGGATCGCTGGAAAAAACGATTTTAATTTTTGCTCAAGCAACTCGCGTGCTTCGTCCGATACGCCGGTCGGGCCGGCTTCACTTGGCTGTTCATCGCATGGGCTTGTCATGACGGCCGCACCGTCGGGGCGCACATAAATTTCGTTGGTCACATCCCAGATGATCGGAAAACTCATGGGCGGGTTGAAGGTCGACGTGACGAATACATGCCGCCGCATCGGTTGGGCGGTCAGGGGAGATGCTCCGGCCATGTCGGCGATGCTCCGCGCCCAGGCGCCGGCCGCGTTCACCAGCACCGGAGCGGTCAAAAAGTTATCCCTTTTCATTTCCGCTTCAAACCCGTCCGAGGTTCGGCTGACCGCCCCGCTCGCCATGAACCCGAACCGCACGCCCCGCGCCAGCAAGTCCTGCCAAAGTCGCCACACCAATTGATCCGTGTCGATGATCCCATCCGACGGACACCACAGCGCCTCGTCAAATTGGGTTCGCGCCAAGACAGGAAACTTTTTTACGGCAGCATCCCGTCCAAGCCGCTCAACATCCACGCCTTGAGCTCGTGCGACCGCGACGGAACCCGCAAAAGCGGCAATATCCCGCGCCTCACCGATATGCAGCGACCCGCACGGCGTGAATCCGACATCCGGATAGCGCTTGAGCCAAACCTCGCGCAGCAACCGAGCGCTGCGGATCATCAGCCGGCACGTGACCGGGTCCCGTACGAGCTGGCAGATCATGGAAGCGCTTCGGGCCGATGCCGCCAGACCCGGTCCCGACTCCCGGTCGGTCACCGCCACGCTTGGCTCGTCAGCCCCAACCGCCTTTTCCATCAGGAAAAAAGCAGTCGAAAGACCCGCGAGTCCGGCGCCCGCGATCAAATAATCATAATTTCGTTTTTTAGGCATAATTTATACCGGCTATTGTACAATATTCACTTCAGCGATCCTGTTTGGCAGCTCCGAACGACGGCTCTCATGAGAGAGCCGACTTTATTTTTAACGAAAGGTACCTTCAAGTGTCCGACCGCATTCATTTGACCCGCATCGGTTACGAGAAGCTTAAGGGCGAATACGAAGAGCTCACCACGAAGAAACGCCGCGAAATCGCCCGCGCTCTCGAGCACGCCCGCGCGTTCGGCGACCTCAAAGAAAACGCCGAGTACGACGCCGCCAAGAACGCGCAAGCGCTCAACGAGAAGCGTATCTATGAAATTTCGGAACGCCTGTCCCGCGCCGATCTGATCGACGACTCGGATCTCGCGAAGGATGTGATCTTGATCGGCGCTACGGCCAAGCTCCGCGACATCGAAAACGACGAAGAATTTGAATACATGTTTGTCTCGACGGAAGAGGCGGATTACGCGTCCAATAAGATTTCGGTGACCTCACCGATCGGGCAGGCGCTCATGGGCCGCAAAGTCGGCGAGGAAGTGAAGATCAAGGTTCCCGCGGGTATCCTGCATTACAAGGTGCTCAAGATCAGCCGATGAGGCGGGCGTTTTTTGGCAAGTTAGCCGCGTCGACCGCCGCGCCCGTTGCCGCCGCGCTTATTTTGGCATTCGTCGCCGGCTGCGCCGCGCCCAAGGCCTATCACAAACAAACGCCCGCCACCTCAGCTGTGCAGTCGCAATCATTCATGATCCCATCCGCCGACATCCTTCCATCCAACATTATCCCGCAAGCCGCGACCATCCCCGTGTACCACACCGTACACGCCAAAGAAACGCTCTGGAGGATCAGCAAGCAGTATCATGTGCCGCTCAATGAAGTCATGGCCGCCAATCAGATTCGCGACGCGCGCCAGATCAAGATCGGCCAGCGCCTCCTGATCCCCGGCGTTACCCGCAGCGCCACCTACAATTTCGTGATGCCCTACTTGCCGCCCGCCGATCACTGGAAATACATCGTGGTCCACCACACGGCAACCCGGGAGGGAAACGGCGAAACCATTAACGCGCTGCATCTGCGCCGCGGCTGGAAAGAAGGAATGGGCTATCACTTTTTGATCGACAACGGGACCGATGGCCGCGCCGACGGGGAGATCGAAGCGGGTCGCCGCTGGCAGCGCCAAATGGACGGAGCGCATTCCAACAAGTCCAATATGAACCATTTGGGTATCGGAATTTCGCTCGTCGGAAACTTCAGCGAAGTCCAGGTGTCGGAGGCGCAGCTGACCGCGCTCGTTCAACTGACCAAGTCGCTTCAGCAGCGCTACGGAATTCCACTTTCAAATGTCATCAGCCATCGCGATGTTCCCGGCGCAGCGACGGAATGCCCGGGCAATAATTTTCCGTGGAAGCGATTCACCGAAATGTTAAAGAGGATAAACTAAATGGCAATGGATTTTAAAACCCCCGAAGATTTTTTGAACTTGGGCAACAAACTCCCAAAAAATCCTTCGTTTTGGACGACACTGGTGCTCGGAGTGTTTTTGCTCGCCATCGCGACGACGATGTTTTTTTCCGTGGGGCCGGATGAAAAGGGCGTGATCCAGCTTTTTGGGAAATACATGCGCACGGTGGATCCCGGACTGCACATCAAGCTGCCTCTTGGGATCGAAACGGTCACTCCGCTGCGCGTCGAGCGCATTTTTAAAGAGGAGTTCGGATTCAGGACCAGCCAGGCGGGCGTTCGGACACAGTTTTCTCAGGATAACTTTTTGGAAGAGTCGCTCATGTTGACTGGCGATCTGAACGCGCTGGAAGTCACCTGGATCGTGCAGTTCAAGATCAGCGACGCCCGCAAGGCGCTTTTTGGCCTGCGCGACTCGGTGCGAACGCTGCGCGATATTTCGGAAGCGGTGATGCGCCGCCTCGTCGGAGATTATTCCGTGGATGAGGTGCTCACGTCCCGCCGCGCCGAGATCGGTGTCGCTGCCGAGCGTGAGATCCAGGAAATTCTCAACAGCTATGGGAGCGGCCTCCACATCGTGACCGTCAAACTTCAGGATGTGACGCCGCCCCAATCGGTCCGCGCCGCGTTCAACGACGTCAACGAGGCCAAGCAGGAACAGGAACGCACGATCAATCAGGCGCTTCAGGCCTACAACGAGGTCATCCCGCGCGCCAAGGGTGAGGCCGATCAGATGGTGCTGGAGGCCGAGGCCTACGCCGTGACGCGCGTCAACGAAGCCAAGGGCAACGCCAGCCGTTTTGAATCCGTTCTGGCCGAGTATCAGAAGTCGCCTGAAGTGACCCGCGCCCGCCTCTACCTCGAGTCCATGGAAAAAGTTCTCAGTCAGCCTAAAGAAAAATTCATCGTCGACGGCGAGGGCTCTGCGCCGCTTTCGCTGCTCGACTTCAGACAAAAAGGAAATTCCTAACATGCCCCGCCCCGCTGTGATCGCCTTGGTCGCGTTTTTTGGGCTATTCGTATTTGTGGTGCTCGGAAATCCTTTTTACATCGTGCCGGAAGGGCGCCAGGCCGTGATCACGCGCTTCGGCGAACCGGTCGGCGGTGTTGTGTCGAAGACAGGGCTTCACTTGCGCCTGCCGTTCATCGAGGAAGTGCATTTATTCGAAACGCGTATTCTGGAGTGGGACGGCGACGCCAATCAGATCCCCACGCGCGATAAGCGCTTCATCTGGGTGGATACGACCGCGCGTTGGAAGATCGTCGACCCGCTCAAGTACCTCCAAACGGTTGGCACCGAAACCGCCGCCCAGGCCCGCTTGGACGACATTGTTGACGCGATCACGCGCGATGTGATCTCGGATCAACTGCTGATCGAAGTTGTGCGCAGTTCCAACCGCGTGCTTAGCCAGAACCTGATGCAGGAAGGCGTCGAAGACACTGAAAAATCCGAACAAGAAAATATTGAACTCGGCCGCACCGCCCTCACCCGCGAGATACTGACCCGCGGCCGCAAGATGACGCCCGAATACGGCATTGAGCTCGTGGACGTGCGCATCAAGCGCCTCATTTACATCGATGATGTGTTGCGCAAGATTTATGAGCGCATGATCGCCGAGCGTAAACGCGCCGCCCAGCAGTTCCGCTCGGAAGGACTGGGTCGTCAAGCGGAGATCGGCGGACGCCGTGAGAAAGACCTCAATGTGATCCGCTCCGAGGCCTTTCGCAAGGCGCAGGAGATCAAGGGTAAGGCCGACGCCGCATCCACCCGCATTTACGCGGACGCCTACGGCAAGGATCCGGACTTTTACCGCTTCACCGAAACGCTCAAGAGTTACGAAAAAACCATCGATTCCAAAAGTACACTGGTCATGTCCACCGACAGCGATTATTTAACCTACCTTCGATCCATCCACACGGAGACCGTTTCCCGAAGGGCCGAGTAAAATGAAAAATTTACTTAACCGTCAGCTGTTGGCGGTTGCGCTGGCGGTGATCGGGCTCTGCTCGTCGGTTGTGGGGCATGCGGACACCGCGGTGCCTACGGTGGCTGAGGCGCAGGCAATCGTGGGTAAGGGGTTGGTCGCATCCAAAGGCTTGGAGAGTTATCAGGCCACCCTGCAGCGGGCGATCCGGCGGGACGGCAAGATGAAATCCGAAAAAATGTTTATCCGGCGGGAGGGGAAGGGCACGATCTTTTTGAAGTACATCACCGGCCGTTCCGCGACGCTCCAGGTGCTTTTTTCTGAGGGAAAGTTCGACGGAAAAATTGTCACGCGGCCTCCGGGACTGTTCTTTGACTTTATCCCCATTCAACTCATGGACCCCAAGGATCCGCGTGTGACCGGCAAGGAAAAACGCCCGCTCACGGACGCGGGGATCGGACACATGATCGAAAGTTTTGCCAAGGACCTGGCGGACGCGGAAGTCGCGGGTCGAGCGCGCGTGATCTCGCTGGCTCCGGCGCCCGGTATGAAGGACGTCACCCGGCTCGAAGTGGAGCTAGCCGTTCCGGCCAGCAAATACCCCCGCACCGCGATGTACTTCCGGGCGGACGGGCTTCCGATCGGAGTGGAGCTATTTCCCGCCGCAGGTCCCGCGTCCGAAACCTACCACTACACCGATATTCAGCCGAACCCCGCGAAGGATGACGCGGTGTTTTTGAAGAACATCGACGCCCGCATCCTGAACGACTACTACAAAAAAATCTGACGCGGGTTCGCTCTGTTTGAGGGGGGGGGCTAGTACTGCTGCTGCTTCCACTCGACCTTGCGGCCTTGGAAGTGGTGTTTGAGGCAGTCGATGAGGATGGCGGTGATGGCCAGGGCGCTCAGCGGGTGGAGCAGGATCGACCACTGACTGGCTTTGAGAGCGGCATGGGAGCGGGATCTGAGAAATAGAATGAATCCGCACAACCCGCCCGACAACAGCGTTGTAAACGCCCACTCCGAATTTCCCGAAGCCCACAGATATCCGGCCGCGGGCAGGATCAAAAAAGGAAGCGTTGAGAAAAAAATCAGCATCAGGATTTTTGAGATCAGCGACGGGACATTTTTGTCCAGCGCGTGCAGGTAGATTCGGCGCCAGCCCACCCAGGATTCCTTAAACGACTGATACATCCGTGTGGCAAAAATGTGCGCTCCGATCGCGAGTTCACATCGGTAACCAGCAGCTTTGACATTTTTGAAGAGCGCGAGGTCTTCCGTTACCGCGTCTTTGATTTTTTCGCTTCCGCCGACCGCGTCAAATACGCGTTTTTTGATCAGCAAGTACTGGCCGCAGGCCAACGGCGTGGACGAGTTCGGGTCGTTCACTTCCTCGAGCTTGAACCAGACCGAAAAACAACCGATGCCCATCGGTTGAACTAGATGTTCCCCGAACGATTTGCATACACAGCGCGCGGATAAGGTCAGTAGGTCGAGCTTGCGCTCCTGCGCGTAGCGTAGGGATGACGACACCGAGTGTTTTAAATGTTCCGTGTCCGCGTCGCTGAACAGGAGCCAGTCGCCTGTCGCGGCTTCGGCGCATTGATGCATCGCGTTATTTTTTCCCGTCCAACCGGGGGGCAGGGGTCGGCCGCGCAGGACCTTGATTCGTGAATAAACGCGGGCAGCGTCCTCAAGGATCCGGAGCGTGTCGTCCGTAGAGCGGTCATCGAGAAAGATGTACTCGATATGCGGGTAATCCTGGGCCATCAGCGACGGGATGAGCGTCGGCAGATTGCGCGCTTCGTTGCGGCAGGGGACGATCACCGAAATCTTCACCTGCGCCCAGGTCGAATCCCAGGCCTGCACGGGCATGATGCTGTATTTGCGGATGCTGCCCACCATGAGCACCGCCCGCCGCACCCAGACCCCGATGACAAATATAAGGAAGATGTTCAGAAAAATCATACGAAGGTTATACTATACCAATGTTTGGCAAAATTTTAGATCAGATTCAGCTCGAATTACTTTGGAAAAACCCCGGCCGGGCGATTTCGGTTTATGAGAAGATTCCGCGCGCCTGGATCGACGGATACCGTCTTATCAACCTCAAAAACACGCTCAAGCTCGCGCGGGACAAGTCGATCTTCTACGGCCAGCAATTTTCGGCCCACCCGGTGGACCTGGATCATATTCATTCGCCGGCCGACC
>JAGVCY010000136.1 GCA_020058965.1 Candidatus Omnitrophota bacterium
AAACACCTCGTGGTACACGGCGCCAAGTCCGGTGAGCATCCAGAAGTCGCGGTCGCCGCCTAAAGCGCCGCCGGCCAACTCACTCCCGCCTTGCAGCAAAATACCTTTAGTCGGAACAAACCGATTGTCCCGGGTGTCGTGTGTCAGCGTCGCGCCGACCCGCGAAATATTGGTCTTGCCGGCTTCCGCTTGAAGATCCGCCGACGCGGTGTCGGGAATAGCCGATATCTTGACCTGCTCGTATCCGTAGTAACCATTGATCGAATCGTAATCGGTGAGCTCCTTGCCGATGCGGATCCGTCCGCCGGTTTGGGATTCATCGTAGAACAACCCCGAGCTGCGGGTCAGATTTTGCTCGCGGCGATACAGATCAAAGCCGAGCGAAAACGGATACCCCATAAACCATGGGTCGGTCCATGACAACTCCCCCTGCGACCGCACGGCGCCGAGCTGAACGCGCGCGGTGAGATCCTGTCCGGCGCCCGTGAATCCCGGCCAGCTGGCAATGTCAAAATTGGACTGACGCACCTGAACAAAACCAACGGCCTGATCAATGTAGCTGAATCCGCCGCCGAAGCTGAATTCGCCGGTCTTGGTTTCTTTGACCGTGACAACGAGGTCCTTGGCGTCAGGATTCTCGGTGTCCTGTGTATCCATCTGCACTTCTTCAAAATAGCCGAGATTGAACAAGCGCTCTTTGGACTTTTTGAGCGCCGTACCATTGTAGGGTTCGCCCGGATACACGCGCAGTTCACGACGGATCACGATGTCCTTGGTCTTGGTGTTGCCGCGAATCATGATGCGATTCACGCTGGTGATGTTGTTCTCGGTGATCTTGTACGAAACATCAACCCGCCCGGTTTGTTCGTTGTACACCGAGTCAAACGCCACCTTGGCGTTCATGTAGCCCTTCTCAAAGTACAAGTCCTGAATATTGGTCACGCTCTGGCGAAGCCCTTTACGCGAAAACGGCGAGCCCGTCTTGAGCTCCATCGCCTTCATTATCCCTTCGTTCGTAAAGATCGTATTTCCTTTAAAGGACACCTCACCGACCTGATACAACTTGCCCTCATCGGCCACGAAGATCAGGCGGATGTCGCCGCGATCGTTGATGTTCTCGACTTTGTAGGTGATCTTGGCGTCGCTGTAGCCGTACTCGTCATAAAGAGCCTGAATGCGCTGGAGGTCGAGCTCAACCACTTCCTTTTTAAGCACACCGGAGATCCAGAACCACTGAGCGGCTTTGGTTTCGATCTTGCTGCCGATATCTCCGGTCTTGATCGCGGTCACGCCCTCATAGTCGATACGCTTAACAATGAGCTTGGTGCCCTCGTCGACAATGATTTCGAGCGCGGCCTGATTGGCGGAGGGATCAAAACTGGACTTGTAGCGGACATTGGCTTCGTAAAATCCTTTTTCCTCATAAAGCTTTTTGGCGGCATCCACATCGCGGCGGATCTGCTGTTCGTCAAAAAAATCTCCGGCCTTGGACTTCACCTTGGCCTCAAGGTCCTTGGACTTGATCTTCACATTGCCGGTGATCGCAACCTCGCGTAGAACCGGTTTTTCCTTAACGATAAAAATTACCTTCACGCCACCCGTTGCGGGATCGGCTTCCTGCTTGATCTGAACATCCTTAAAAAATCCAAGACTGTAAAGCCGCTTGAGATCTTCGCTTAGAGTCTGGGTCGAAACGGGTTTTCCGGGGATGGTGCGGAGCTGGGACTGAACGGCCTGCATGGAGACCGTTTCGTTGCCTTCGATGGTGACCTCCGAAACAACGGCCGTGCTGTCTTCGGCAAAAGCAGGTGTGGTCAGAACCGGACAGCCGGTCGCGAGGATCAAAGCGGACAGCCCCAATAAAATCAATTTGCGCATGAATTTCTCCAGGTTATTAAACCGCTAATATAACACAGCGCGGTCTGCTGAAAAAGCATCATCTGCGGCGTTGCGACTTCTGCTAAGCCCCGGCCTCATCCGGCGCATGACGGATCAATTCGAGGTTTTGGAAGCGGGTGAGATCCTTCACGAAGGCCAGCTTGAAATCATCCACGGGACCGTTGCGCTGCTTGGCGATGATCACCTCGGCAATGCCGCGGTTTTCTTCCGTCGACTTGTAAAGTTCCTCCCGCATCAGAAGGACCACCATGTCGGCGTCCTGCTCGATGGCCCCGGATTCTCTCAAGTCCGAAAGCTGCGGCCGGTGATCGGTGCGGCTTTCGACCGCGCGAGACAGCTGACTGACAGCGATCACGGGGCACGAAACCTCACGCGCCAAGGCTTTGAGCGATCGGCTGATCGTCGAAATTTCCTGCTGGCGGTTTTCAAGACTGTCGTCCGCACGCATCAACTGAAGGTAATCGACAATGATGAGCTGAATGTTGTGCTGGGCTTTCATGCGGCGGGCCTTCGCGCGCAATTCAAGCACCGAAATACCCGGAGTATCATCGATAAAGATCGGGGCTTTGGACAGTCTCCCTGCCGCGTCGGTGAGTTTGGGCCAGTCCGCCTGGGCCAAAAATCCGGTGCGGACCTTATGCGCGTTGACGCGGGCCTGCGCGCACAGCATGCGCTGGGTGAGCTGCTCCTTGGACATTTCCAGACTAAAGATCGCGGTCGGGATTTTTTCGATGATGCCGACATGTTCGGCAATGTTGGTCACAAAGGCGCTTTTGCCGACGGACGGACGGGCCGCGACGATGATCAGGTCCGAAGGCTGGAGTCCGGCCGTCAGAATATCAAATTGATGAAATCCGGTCGGAATGCCGGTGATGTTTTCTTTGCGCTGGTACAGACGGTCGATCGTTTCAATGCACTTCTTGACGATTTCTTTGAGCGCGACCGATTCGCCCTGGAACTTATGTCCCGCGATCTCAAAAATGGCCTTCTCCGCCCGATCCAACAGCGTGTTCGCGTCCAGCGAGGCCTCATACCCTTCCTGAACGATCTGAGTCGCCGAATGGATCAGGCTGCGCAGAATGTATTTTTCGTGGACGATTTTGACATAGTAATCGATATTGGCGCTGGTCGGAACCGCGGCCGAAAGCTCCGAAAGGTACGAAACTCCGCCCGCCGCGTCCAAGGTTTGATCGAAGGTCAGCGCTTCGGTCAGCGTGACAATATCAACCGCGTGATTGTTCTCAAACAGCGTGACCAGGCAGCGGAATATCTGTTTGTGAGGAGGGTGATAAAAGCTATCCGGCTTGAGTTTTTCGATCGCCCGGGGAACCGCGAGATCGTCGATCAGCATCGAACCCAAAACAGCCGCCTCCGCCTCAATGTTGTGAGGCAGCGTCTTGGACCGAACCGTATCGACGATCACCGGAAAGTTCTGGAATGCCATGTTCAATATCCCCCGTCAGTCGTTGCGAGGAAAGGCGGACTACTTCTTCTTGGCCGGCTTAGCTTCCTTGGAGGTCTTCGCTACTTTAGCTTCCGTTACTTCTTCCTTGGCGGCCTTCGGTTCCTTGGGGGCCTTGGGTTCCTTGGGGGCCTTGGGCTCCTTGACGGCTGCCACTTCCTTGCCGGTCTTCTTGGCGGTGACCACGACCTTGATCATGGCCTTGACGCTCTGGTGGAGCTTCAATTCTACATCAAAGCTGCCGGTCGAGCGAATGGGCTTGGTCGGGCGTACGAACTTTTTGTCGATCTCGATCTGATGCGTCGCGAGCAAGTCGGCGATGTCCGAGGAAGTAACGGAACCGAACAATTTTCCGTCGTCGCCGGTCGTTCCTTCGATGGTGAGCTGAAGGGTGCGGGCGCGCTTAGCGATGTCTTCGGCCTTGGTGCGGGATTCTTTTTCCTTCTCAATGGCCTTGGCTTGCTGAAGTCCGATCACGCGGACATTGCCCGCGGTCGCCACTTCCGCCCACCCTTGAGGGATGAGGTAGTTGCGCGCGAACCCGTCGCTGACTTTGACCACTTCGCCGACCGAGCCGACGTTTTCCACATTTTGATTCAGAATGACTTTCATGATTTCTCCTTAAAAGCGTTAACGGCTAGTCGGCCGCGTACGGCAGCAGCGCGATTTCACGCGCGACCTTGATGGCTTCGGTGAGCTGCCGCTGACACATGGAGCAGCAGCCGTTGATCTTGCGTGAAATGATCTTCCCTTTTTCGGTCAAGAAGCGCTGCAAGCGGGGCGTGTCCTTGTAGTCAATGATAAAAATTTTGTCCGTGCAAAATTTGCAGATCTTTTTGCGGAAAACTTTTTTCTTCTTGTTCTTATTCTTCGCTAAGGCAGCGCGGCCGCGTTTAATGGGTGGCATTCTTATCTCCTTTTTACTTTTATTAAAATGGCGTTACATCGCCGCCCGAGCTGGGCGGTTCCGACGGCATATCCAACGAAATTTCTTCCAGCGGACCATGGGCGCCTGCGCTCGAGGCGCCCTGATGCTCGCCGTACTCCTCTCCTGAAGCGCGGCCCGCTCCGGGCCGGCCTCCCAAGAACTGAACATTGAGCGCGTTGACCTCGGTGATCGAACGCTTCTGACCGTCCGGCGCGTCCCAGCTTCGGCTCTGCAAGCGGCCTTCGACGAAGCAGGAGCTGCCCTTCTTCAAATACTCGGCGCAGGTCTCGCCCATTTTTCCCCAGACAACCACGCGGATGAAGCTGACATCTTCCTTCTTTTCGCCTGAAGGCGTTTTGTAGACGCGGTTGCAGGCGAGCGTAAAAGTCGTCACCGCGGTGCCGCTCGGAATGTAGCGGAGCTCCGGATCGCGGGTGAGGTTTCCGATCAAAAGAACGCGGTTCAAGCTGGCCATGAAAAATGCTCCTGGTTACGCGCGATTAAGCGGCAAACGAAGTTTCGTACCTTGCTTCTTCGCGCGGCTTGTCGGTGATCTCCTGCTTGGGAACACGCTTCAACAGAATGAATCGAATGACCTGCTCGTTCAAAATGTACAAGCTGCGCACGCGGGCAATTTTGTCCGGCGCGAGGTCAAAATTCACGAGGATGTAATACCCTTCGTGGTGTTTTTGGACCATGTAGGCCAGCTTCCGGCGGCCCCATTCTTCCACGCTCACGATCTTGCCGCCTTCGCGGGTCAGAATGTCGGACACATCGGCCACCGCCTTGCGGAGGGTGTTGGCGTCCAGCGCCGAACTGATGATGAAAAGGCCTTCGTATTGATTCACTTTTTATTTTCTCCTTCGTTGTTACAGTCTGCTGAAAAGTTCCGTCTGCTTCGTTGCTCGTCGCTCACATACCGAAGAGTATGCTTCGCTCCTCGCGCCTCGCATACGGAGCCTTTTGAGCAGACTGTATGCAAACAGATCAATTAAATTTATTCATAGCTGCGTCGATTCCGCACGCGGCCCACGCCTCAGCGGCGTCCGCGGCCCGGGCAACCGCCCCAGCCAGTATTTTTTCTTCATCGGGCCAAAAGTCCGACAGAACGAACGCGGCCAAATCCTGGGGAAGATTTTCGTTCCCCACTCCGAACCTCAGCCGGGCAACGGCTGCATCCGCGCCCGCCACGTTTAAAATATCTTCCAGTCCCTTTTGTCCGCCGCTGGTCCCGCTCGGCTTGAGTCGAAGCTTGCCCAGCGGCAAGCTCACATCATCCAGCACCACCAGCACCGCGTCCACGGTCAGATCAAAGTCCTTAAGCGCCGCCATGAATGCGCTGCCCGACGCGTTCATAAACGACAGCGGTTTGACGGCCACGAGCTCGGTTCCACGAAGCGAAGCGCGGTAGCGGACGGTCTGCCCGCCCAGCTTCGAGCGCTTTTCGCGCTCTTCAGCCCAGCCCTTGCGCCGGATCAGCTCATCGATCACCCGGAACCCCGCGTTGTGGCGTGTTCGGACATAATCCGAACCGGGGTTTCCGAGTCCCAAAATCATTTTCATCGTGCGTCGAACCCCCTCGGCATAGCGAGGAGCTAAGCGTTACTTTTTCTTTTCCTCAGCTTTGGCTCCGGCCTTGGCGTCCGCGGGCTTGGCTGCTGCGGCACCGGCGGCCGGCTTGGCTTCACCCGGCTTGGCGGCCTCTCCGTCCACTTCCTTCTTCGCCTTCTCGATGCGTTCCGGCTCAGTCAGAGCGGCATCGCCTTCTTCCGCCGTCTTCTCAACGAACGGCGCGGTCACATGCGCGACCACCGCGTGCGGATCAGTCAAGCAC
>JAGVCY010000148.1 GCA_020058965.1 Candidatus Omnitrophota bacterium
CACCAAGCAGTTTGAGGAGGGCGTCCAGGATCGGAAGCTGGGGCTCGCGGACCTGTTGGAGCATTTGTCCGATCCCGCGCGGTCGTTTGAAACGTTTCGGGGCGATCCGGAGCGCAGGTGGTTCAACGGCTACAGCGCCCGGCGGGCGATCCGCAACAAGCGGTACGCGATTCTGTGGATCCTGGGGCGCGGCATCGGCCATCTGGCGGAGGATGAAAAAAATTCCTACGCGAGACAGACGATGCGTGACCTGCGGCGGGCGCTGGACCGGGACCGGGAGCGGTACGGGCGGGTGTGGCTGCACGATCTGAGGCTCCGGTGGATTTTGTCCGCACAGTGGTCCGACATGGCTTTGGGGTACAAGAAAAAGCTCTCCGTTCTGGAAGTCATGCGGCTGGCTAGACTCCGGTCGGAGCGGCAGAGGAAAAAAATGAGTCATTACCAATGGCTCAACGCCGAATTTGGCTGGGTGGCTGGTTCCGTGTCCGATATTGAGCGCGCCACGGGATTTGTGCTGGAGGAATCTGATGCCGCGCGCTCATCAGGTTCGGATGCGGCGCGATTGATCAAATTTTATGATGGTTTGCCGGATAAATTGGAAAATCCTCGCAGATCCGTCAACGGAACCGTATTCCAGGCGACGCCGTGGGACGTGCTCCAATCCGTTTTTGATGCTTTGGACGACCGTCTGGCAATACGGTCCGGGACGATGCCGAACCCGCACCGGCGCCGCTACCTGTCGCTCGGAGCGGGGAGCTTGAGGGATGCGCTGACGGCCCGGTTGCTGGGATTTGATGTCACTGCGGTTGAGTTGGACGGCGAGATGTATGCCAAGGCCGCCCAAATTGCGCTACGGGCCGCGACAGATCCCGGAATCGGCGAGTTGGTAAAAACCAACTTTAAACTTGTCCACGCCGATGGGCTGGCCTCGACGGAAAGCGGCGGCGGGGACTGGAGCGGCTACGACATCGTTTATTTTTACTTCACCCAACCCGGCGGGCCCGATCGTGAGGCGTTCCGGAAGAAGCTTGTCGACAAATTCCGCACGATGAAGCCCGGCGCGCTCTTTGCGGTCTTGAACACATCCGGTCAGGTGGCCGCCGGTGAGGTGCTGACGGAGCTGGAGCCCCTCGGCCGCCAGGTGACCATCGGCTCTAAGAGCACCGATCGTTTCCGTCTGGCGATGTATCAAGCCCCCGCCCCCGCGGGCGGAGCGCGGTTGGCGGAAGGAGAGCGGGATGTGACTTTGGTGGCCGATATGAACCTGTCCGTCGCTTACAAGCTTGCCGCTTTTGCAAAAAAGGTCAATGAGCTTTTTGGTACTCAAATGCTGATCCATGAAGTTGGTGCGCCCAAGGCAATCAACGCCATTTATGCCGGGAGCGTGGCGCCTCTCATGATCCTGTCGGGACATCGGGCCCACCTCAAGCTTTCGGAGGGCCAGCCGGCTAATATCCTCCGGGCCATTTTGAATCAGGCAACACTTCTTCTGCAGAATTCGGCCTCCTACCGGGGGACCGAAGCATTCGTTGATGAGAACACCCGGGTTTACTGGGAACCGCTGGAGGCGCTTGCCAAAAATCCTGAAAACGCGGAAAACCCGGATTTGGTTCGTGCGCCTCATGCCGCCAGGCTGGCGGAGTTGTGGTTCGCGATCGTTTTGAAGGTAGTTGCGGCTTTGGGATGGACGACCGCGGCTGTTTCGGGAATAGGCGCTGTCGTTTTGGCGCCGTCCGCGTTTGTGTCGTTCTTGCCGGTGCTTTTGGAGGGGTGGGTGATCATCGGCGCGACCCTGGTCGCGGCTTGCTTGAGCGGATCTTATCCGTTCAGGATGGCCGGGTTGGGCGCTGCGGTCATCTTGAGTTATTGGGGCTTTCATCATTTGGGCGGCGCGGCGGTTTCGGCGGATACGCTGCGAACGATCGCCGCGGGCGGAATGATTTCATTTACCGCGACATTTCTGGGCTCTGCGGTCACCAAACATATTTTTAACAGAGATTTCAAGACATCGTCCGGCAAGTGGCTTTCATCGTTCAAGTGGGCCCTGGCTCAAGCGGTGAGCGGAGGGTATTTTTTGTATTTTGTTTTTATTCCTTTTACCGCGGAAAACTTGCCGAACGCCGTTCTGCGGGCGGCGTTTGACATCAGCTTCGCGACTTTTGCGGTGACGCTCCCGAGAGCGATCGTGATGGGTGCGGTCTTTGGCGAAGGCCGGGCGGTCAATCATCGGGAGTTTGCGGCCGCGTCCATACGCAGTTTTATAAAACTTTATCCGCTGAACGCGATTTATTGGTTCCTGGTCATAACCATCGGCTGGTCAATGACCTCGAACCCGGCTGTTTTTAAAGTATTTCACGGATTGTCCTTCTTCGTCTGGATGGCCGTGGTGGTCAACACGGTCGGAAAGGCATTCCAGCCAGCGGTATTCGGTGCAAAGCAGGCCGAGCCTAAGCTCGATCGACGCGCCGCGCGGTTGGCAGAGGCGGATTACGGGGAGTTTGAAGGCTTTGGAAATCTGGATCAGCTGCAGGATGCGGTGTTGAGACTTGGAGGGCTGCCGGGGCTCAAGGGCATCCGGTATGTGGCGAATGATGCACCCGATGAGTTGGACATGTTTATTGGCATCGTATCCTCGGCGGAGCTTTTGCGGAAGCTGCAGGCGCGGGTCGGCTCCGGCGAACTGGCGCTGTATCAATCACCGGTCGAGAACAGCCCCCGCAACGAGTGGATGCTGGTCGTCCAAACTGCCGCCAGCGGCCAGGCGGCGAATATTCCGGCCGGCAAGATTCTCCCGTTCACAGCCGCGCGGCTGGCAACGGAGGAAATATCGGCGAGACGGTCGGAGAAGATGTTGCGATTTGCCCACGCCAAGGGGCGCGTCGCGGAAAACCTTGGCATGGCTGTTCTGTCGGCGATTTACGAGCATGAATCATCCGGCCGCGCACCCATTTGGCACGAAAGGCCGTTTTTTACGGAACCGCTGCTGAGCAACGGTCCGTTGACGCCCGACCTTGTGATCGACGGAATTATTTATGAGATCAAGTGGGGAGATTCCGGAAAAGTCCTCCGCGACACCGTAATCAGGTACTCACTGCTTAAAGAATTCAATCACCTGTTGCTGCGTCCGGACGAGCCGATTTATTTAGTGACCCTCTTGGAACACGAGAAAAAGAACTTGAAGGTTCGCGGCTACAGGTCCGGGATCCATTATCGCATCGTCTCGATCGGTGAGTTGATCGATCGTTTGCCGCCGTCTTTTGAAGTGGTTCCCGGCATTCATTGGACAGGGCGGGAGCTGAAGGAAGCGATCGGTGAGGTCGTTTCGGCGGATTCGATCGATCAAATCAAGCGATTTCAAAAAAGATTCCAATTATCCAAGGTCAAAGACACTTTGCTGGGCGAGCACCGCGTGCGGCACGCGAGTAAGAATATGATCGCCCGTCCCGCCCTTATCCAAACAGCGCTGGCCAATCCGAAGCTGGTTCAACGATGGGTCTCGTCCGCCGACACGCGTATCCGAATGAATGCGCGCAAACATGAATACACGAGGGAGCAGCTAAACATGCTCCATAGGAGCCTGCGCGATCTGGCACACGCTCTTTATGCGTCGACCCGCACCCGATCTCTCGATCAATTGCTCGCGTCCGTCAATCGCCTGTCTGATCATCTTAACTATATCCTTCCTCCCGCCGCTGCGCGATTGGCGGAGGAAAGGGAGTTGCTGCTACAGGAGGCCAAAAGTCAATTGTACGCGGCCACGACCTACCTGAAGCACGGCAGCGTGTTTGCGATGCTGATGAGAAACGCGCGGTTCGAGCCCATCTGGAAGGAGATCACCCTTTACGCGCTGATGTCCTTTGATGAGGAGGATCGCCATGTGGCTGTCGCTAGGATCACCGAGCAATTTAAGCAAGTCACACAGGACCGGAAGCTGGGTCTTGCGGATCTGCTGGAGCATTTGTCCGATCCCACCGCGTCATTCGGCATTTTTGGGGATGATCCTCAGACAAAAAAATCCGGCTATAGCCTTCAACGGGCGATCCGAAACAAGCGATATGCGATCCTGTGGATTCTCGGTCGCGAGATTGGTCACTTGGCAGCAGATGAAAAAAGTACTTATGCGAGAAAAACGATGGGCGAGCTGCGGCAGGCGCTGGATCGGGAGCAGGCGCGGGAGCGATCCGGCTGGGTGTGGCCGCACGATCTGAAGCTCCGGTGGATCTTGCTTACGCATGGGTTTGACATGGCCTTGGGCTACAAGAAAAAGCTCTCTGCTCTGGAGGTCATGCGGCTGGCTATGCTCCGTTCGGAGGGGCTGAGAAAAAAAATGAGCCGTCACGAATGGCTCAACGCCAAAGATTTTTGGGTGGCCGACTCCGTATTGGATATTCAGCGCGCCACGGGCTTTGTGTTGGATGAGTTCTCCGCCGCGCGGCTGGCGGAGACTTTAGTGGCGGTAGATGTCGCGCCGGTGGCCCGCGCGGGTGATCAGGATTCCGTTGGGGGACCAGCTTCCGACAATGCGCTTGGCGTATTGCAACGGATGGGGCTGCGACAGGAAATGTTCGATTTTGTGAAGAATCTGGCTCTGAATGTGATCGGGAAGGTCAAAGAACATCTTCTCCGACTGTTTCGTGAAGTCGTACGGGATCATTCGCCCAGGAATTTGCGCCGCACCTCACGGCCGGAAACGCGGCCTGTTTTTCTGGAAGACTCCAGCGACTCAAGGAACTTCGGCCGCGACGCCTCCCAATCCTCGCTCAAGTCCTCCAGGGCATTTTTGCCGAGAAGCACGCCGAGCGTTTTGCCCTTTGTGTCCACGAGCCGCAAAATACCATCGAGTGGAAAAGGGAGTTTGGAAGCGGATTTGACGGTAAAAGTTCGTTCGAGCGCAAGACCTTTGATCAAGGAAACCATGTTGAATTCCTCTTCGGGTCAGTATAGCACAACGTCAATCGACCGATCGGCGACCGCCGCGCGGCTGGCGGAAGAAGAGAGAGCTGTGACTTTGCTTAACGACCCCGATGGTATGCATGCAAGGCCTTCGGTGCGTTTTGGCAATATCGTCTATTGGATTGAAGAAATTTATCATATTCAAGTCGGTGTCGGCCGAGAGTCCGACAATAGCGTTCATTTTCAGGAAGAAGGAACAAGCGGAAATCGAGCGGGTGAGTTTATGGAGCTGGGTCTGAATCATGGCGACAAAGTTAGGCTGGTGGTCCGCGGAGATCGAGAGCATGGAATTTTAAAAGGTTTGTTGGACATTTTGGAAGATGCTTTAAGAGATCGGGAATATTTGGAAAACAGATCACCAGCTAAAGAATATAAGGATAGGATCGATAGTTTGCTTGAGGGAACGCCGCCGGCGGCGAGGTTGGCGCAGGAAGCGGCCGGAATTTATCCGAGCCGGTTCATGGCGGCGCCTGGGGTGGGGGATTTGGCGGGAGTGCGGGCGGTGAGTTTGATGCCGGGGAATTATTGGATCGCCTCGGCGGCGGTGCCAAAAGGATATTTTGGGGTGAGTGCGCCGGTTGGAGGGATGGGCGGAAAAATCGGTGTGTTAAATGTTCGCGGCGGGATATCGCGGTGGTTATCGTGGCCGCACGCGGTGGTTGAGCCCGGGGTGGTTGGGTGGAAAAAAACGGATTCAACAGATCTTTTTGGAGAGCTCAAGCGCGACTTCATGCGGTATGTGCGCGCGACGGCGGTGGACGCGAAGCCGGTGAAGGTAACGATTGATATTTCCGGCGTGGGCGCTCGGCTTTCAGCGCTCACGGGGTATTTGGAATATTTGCAGGCGCTTCAGGAGGAGCTTGAGCAGCCGATTTTTGATGCCAATATAGAAGAAGGGTTGGTGGCGCGCGGGTCGGCGACACGGCTTCGGATTGTTTGGGATGAGAAGCGGCGGCCTGTAGCAGCAGCAGCGGACCTGATCGAAAAAATAGAAGCGTCCAACCGAGCGGCAAAGGATTGGGCGGACGGGCAGGAAACGCTTGAGCTTGATGTGGTGCCGGTTGCGAGGATAAAACACCGGGCCGCCGGCAGACCAGTTCTTACCTACCGCGCCGGCGGAGCGCGTTCCGGCCAGATGGGAATTCTGGACTTGGGACCGCTGGTGATGCAGGGCGCTGAGGCGCTTCGATGGGTGAAGGCGGGCAGGAGCATCGAGAATCATCCGGTTCTAAGAATTTTGACCGGTTCGCGCGGCGATCGGACGGCCGGGTTCAGGCCGGTTGGGATGGATGTCCAAAAAATGCTCCTCGGTCAAGGAGTCGATCTGACGCTCGCGATTCGGACGGCGCTCTGGCCGTCAACACATCTTGCGGCGGGTGAATTTATCGATTATGTCGCGTGGGTCCGCCGCCAAGTCGGAGTGATGGCCTAGCAGTCTGCTAGTGCTTCGAAGAAACCAAAATTCGTTTAATTGAGAAGAACGGTCGGGTCTGTTAGAATACGGCCTTGTGAATTAACCCAAAACTAAGGAACTTTTATGGGAAATGTAAAATTCGGTACGAAGTTTAAGGCCCGGCCAATGAAGTCTCCGGGGCAGCGCCGCAAGCGGATGAAAGCTCAAGGTCAGCGTCTGGTGAAAGCCGGCTGGTCCAAGGCCAAGGTAGCCAAGATGGACGCCATGGCACTCCGCGAGGCCCTCAAGACCCTCTAGACCGATGCTCGACAAGACCTGCGACGTCTGCGGAACCAAAGACAAAGTAGAGATCGAGACCGTGACCAATGTCAATCCCTTGCGGGAGGAGATGTTTCCGGTGCTTTTGTGCCAGACGCATAAAAAAATGCTGGCAAAGGGCGAGCTCGATATCCGCCAAAACGACAAGGGCGATCTTGTTTTTGTGAACAAGAAAAAAACCTGAGCTTGTCAGTTCAAGCCAGGCAAACCCCCGCCCCATCATCAACTCACAGAAGTAAATAAGAAGTAAAACAGAACATGACATTTGAAGAATTCAACTTTCACCCCGACATCATGAAGGGCATACGGGACATGCGCTACACAAACCCGACACCCATTCAAGAACAGTCCATTCCGCCCGTGCTCGAAGGCCGCGATGTGATCGCGAACGCCCAGACCGGCAGCGGTAAAACGGCCGCGTTCATTCTCCCGCTCATGCACCGCATCATCGACATGCCCGAAGGAAAGACCCGCGTGCTTGTATTGGCCCCGACGCGTGAACTCGCCTGTCAGATCGACGAGCAGGCGCTGGGCTTCGGCTATCACACGCATATCCGCTCGGCGGCCGTGTACGGCGGAACGCGCATGGAAGCGCAGGAACAGGCGCTCAAGGACGGCACCGCGATCATCGTGGCGACGCCGGGCCGCCTGCTCGACCATCACAAATACGGCAGTTGGAAATTTGACGAACTGACCGCGCTCGTGCTGGATGAGGCCGACCGTATGCTCGACATGGGTTTTTGGCCTGATATTCAAGCGATCATGGCGAAGTTGCCGGCCAAAAAGCAGATGCTGCTTTTTTCGGCGACGATGCCGCAGCCGATCATCGAAATGTCCAAGGCGTTTATGCACGAAACCGTTCACATCAAGATCGGAATGGTCCGACCGCCCTCAACGATCAACCAGGTATTTTACCCGGTAGATAACAGTGAAAAAATGAACCTGTTGTTGGACTTGATCTCCAAAAAAGACATGAAGTCGAGCATCATTTTTGTTTCGACGAAGATCAATGCGGATCGTCTGTACCGCGCTTTGCACGAGCGTAAGCTGCCCGTTGGCGTGATCCATGGCGATCGCGAACAGGCGGAACGGGATAAGGTTCTGCTCGACTTTAGATCAGGCAAAGTGCAGATGCTGGTGGCCACGGATGTCGCGTCGCGCGGCATCGATGTGGACGGTATTTCGCATGTGATTAACTTTGATCTGCCCCCTGATGCCGACACTTATGTCCATCGCATTGGCCGCACCGCGCGGGCGGGTGAGAAAGGTGAGGCGATGAGCTTCATCACGCATGACGACGAAGAGCGCGTGCGTCAGATCGAATCGACGATCGGCAAGCAGATCCCGCGCGAAGTGGTTCCGGGTTTTGAAGTGGCGGCACGGCCGACGCGAGGGGATTCTCATCGCGGCGGATCGCATGGCGGCGGTCGTTCGCACGGTGGAAACTCCGGCGGCGGATCACAGCGGCACAGCGGCCCGTCTCGTCAAGGCGGACAGCATCAGGGTCCGTCGCGGCCGCATCCCGCGCAACAGCCGAATTCCAGTCCCCAAAGTCAGTCGGCTTCCGAGCCCGGTCAGACGGATACGCCTAGCGCCGCTCCTGAGTCGAGCGTAAGTTCCGTACAAAGTTCAGCATCGAGCGCAGCTCCGCGTCCCAGCGGCCCGCCGGTTGATCCGAGAGATTTTAGACCCGTCGAAAATCGCGGTGAAGGTCCGAGGGCTTATCGCGAAGGCCGGCCGTATGGCGGTGGTTCCGGACGCGGTCCGAGCTCCAGCTCCAGCTCCGGCTCCGGCTCCGGTCCGAGCTCCGGCTCAGGTCGCGGACATAGGTCACAATCCTCAGGAGGATATGGTCCGCGATCCGGATCAGGTTCCGGTTCGGGCCCAGGTTCCGGTCCGAGATCCTCATCGGGTCCGGGTGGTGGCGGTTCACCGCGCCGGCACGATTCACGACCGGACTCACGTGGACCAAGTCAGCACCGCGGTCCGTCATCGTCCCGTCCCGGCAGCGGACCGAGACATGATTCCAGGCCAAATAATTCCAGACCCGGCTCTCGTCCTGATTCACGTTCGGATTCAAGGCCCGCCGCTCCGCAGAAGAAAAAACCCTTCTGGTGGCCGTTCTAATGAACTTTGTCGCGACGCCGAATGAGTTGGCTTCGGCGGTCGCGCATCTTGAGCGGTTCAAAACGATCGCGATCGACACCGAAGCGGACAGTCTGCATCATTACTTCGAAAAGCTCTGCCTGATCCAGATCAGTTCGCCGGAACAGAACTTCATCATTGACCCGCTCACCGGCATCGACCTTTCCGCGCTGATGCGGGTTCTGGGTGAACGCGAAATCCTCTGCCACGGAGCCGACTTTGATCTGCGCATGCTGCGGAAGTTTCACGACTTCAAGCCCGGGCGCGTTTTTGACACGATGCTGGCGGCGCAGTTTTGCGGCTACCCGCGTCCGAGTCTGGCGGCGCTGGTTGAGCAGCACTTCGGAGTCATTCTGTCGAAGGCCAATCAAAAAGCCGACTGGTCCAAACGCCCGCTGACGCAATCGATGCTCGATTACGCCGTCAACGACACTATTTATCTTATGCGCATCCAAGAAATTCTCACCCGCCAGCTCGACGAGCTCGG
>JAGVCY010000248.1 GCA_020058965.1 Candidatus Omnitrophota bacterium
GCCAAAATGGGGCCGGGTCCGGAGGGTAGGGCTAAACCTTTGAATCCTCGCTGCGTCTAAAGAGCAGAAGACGGAAGACTATAGGCCTAAAATTAACTGATAAGGTAAGGAGTTTAGCCATGAAATTTCTAAAAATGAATCTGACCCTCTCGACGCTCGCGGCCCTGATTTTTGGTACGCTTTACTTGAGTCCGATTGCCCTTGCGGATGACACGACCTCCGCCGTGACGGCCACTACGACAGCTGATGCGCCAACCACTGGAGCGTCAACCACGGGCGCGGAACCTCAGGGTGAAAAGAAGGGGTTTAAGAATTGGATGGAACGCCGCACGGCACTTAAAAAGCTAAAGGCGGAAGACCCCGCTAAATTCGAGGCCATGAAAGCCGCAAAAAAGGAAGAGTTTCTTAAGAATCACCCCAAGGCGGCTGAGCGGGTGGCTGAAGGAAAGCCCATGCGGCCGGAAGGGATGGGAATGAGAAAGGATATGCGCGAAAACATCCGGGATCACCGTGAGGATGTACGCGATCATCGCGAAAATGTGATGGATCGCCGCGAAGACCGCTGGGATGCCAAGCATAACGGCGGCAAGATGGATAAGATCGAGGACCGCATGGACCGCCGCGAGGATGTACGCGATCACCGCGAAGATGTCCGGGATCGGGCTGAGAACAAGTGGGATGCGCATCATGGAGTCGACCGCGGCAAGCCTGGAAAAAACAATAATCGGCCCGCTCAGCGCGCCAGAAGCAAATACTAATACGATACGCTCGCGCGAATTGTCGGTCATTTAATCGGGAGTCGGAAAAATCCGGCTCCCGATTTTTTTATCGGAGCTTGAGAAAAAGTGCGGGAGGGGGGAGCTCGAACGCGAGCGGCTCACCGCTGACGGGATGGGCAAATCGGATCTTGGCGGCATGCAGGGCGAGGCGGTCGATCGGGTTGGACTTGGCGCCGTACTTGTCGTCGCCGGCGACGGGACAGCCGATATCGTTCATGTGGACGCGGATCTGGTTTTTGCGGCCGGTTTCAAGCTGGATTTGGATCAGGGTGTAGCGGCCCAGGGATTGGAGCACTTCGTAGTGGGTGATGGCTTCTTTGGAATCCCGGGTCTCAGGACCGCTGGAAGCGTTGCCGATGCGGTCTTCGGTGATGAAGCTTTGGACGACCCCGGAATTTTTGGGCGGAGCGCCTTCAACCACGGCGTAATAAATTTTTTCGAAGCGATTCCAGTTTTTTTGGAGCTTGAGCTTGAGCTCCTCAGTTTTTGCGAAGACGATCAGGCCCGAAACTTCCCGGTCGAGGCGGTGCACGACGAAGACGCGCTCCTTACCCTTTGTTTTTTCTCTCAAATAATGATTGAGCCGGAAATAAAGCGTTTTTTCTTTTTCCGTCTGCGTCGCGATGGTGAGAAGGCCGGGGGGCTTGTTGACCACGAGCAGGGCGTTGTCTTCAAAAATGATGTGAACATTTCCGAGGCCGCTGAGGCCGCGCGTTTCGCCCTTGGTTAGCACGCGGATATCGTCTCCGGGCTTTACCCGGTAATCAAATTGCGTCACGGATCGGCCGTTCAAGCGGACGGAGTCGTATTTTAAAAAGCGCTTTACCTCGGTCCGGCTCAAGTCGGGGAAAGTGGCTTCCAAAAATTTAAGAAGGGGCATCGCTTTGGTGACGGGGAGTGGCTGCATGCCTGTTAGAATAGCAGACTATGAATAACTACGATATAGCGGTGGTGGGAGCGGGCGCGGCGGGGCTGATGACGGCGATACAGGCGGGACGGCTCGGGCTCAAGGTTTTGCTGCTGGACGGGCGCGATAAGATCGGTGCCAAGATCCTTATGTCGGGCGGCACCCGCTGCAATGTGACCAACCGCGAAGTCAGCGAAAAAGATTTTGAGACCGGCGCTCCGCACACCGTGCGGGCGGCGCTCAAGGCGTTCACGCCGGAACAGACCATCGCTTTTTTTTCCGAGATCGGCGTCGAACTCAAGCTCGAGCCGACCGGTAAGTATTTTCCCGTCACCGATTCCGCCCAGACCGTGCTCGACGCGCTCGTCGCCGAGGCGCGCCGCGCGGGCGTCGAATTGCTGACTCCGCACAAAATCCAGCACATCACCTGCGATGAAAAAGTATTTACGCTTTTTTCCGACTCTCCCGGAGGAGCGGGAGGCGCCGCGAGCCGATTTGCGGCCAAAACGGTTGTGCTTACGACGGGGGGATTGTCCTTTCCCACGACCGGCAGTGACGGCACGGGCTACAAGATCGCTCAAAGCTTCGGCCACACGCTCGTGCCGACGACCGCGTCGCTCACGCCGCTCACGACGGCCGACTCCGTGTGGCGATCGCTTTCGGGTATCACGGTCCCAATCCGGCTCTCGCTCTGGGTCGGCGGCAAAAAAGAACATTCGGTTGAAGGATCCTTTTTGTTCACGCACTTCGGGTACAGCGGCCCGGCCGCTCTCGACATCAGCCGGCATTGGATCCGCGCCGATAAGTCCAAGGGTGTTCGGCTGGAGGCATCCTTTTTTCCGACGGTCACGGAAGAAGAGATCGCGCATCAGTTGATGGCGGCGACGGGGCAGGAGGGCAATCGAACGGTGCGGGCGTGGGCGGACCGAGGCGGGTTGCCGGCGCGCTTGACCGAGGCGATCCTGTACAAAGCGGATATTGATTCCGGAAAGTATTTGGCTTATCTTAAAAAGGAAGAGCGGGCACGGTTGTTGGCCGCGCTGTGCCGGGCGGAGCTGCCCGTGAACGGGGACATGGGCTACGCGAAGGCGGAAGTGACGGCGGGCGGTGTGAATCTGGACGAGGTGCATCGCACGACGCTTGAGTCCAAGCTGCGGCCGGGACTTTTTTTTGCCGGAGAGATCGTGGATGTGGACGGGCGGATCGGAGGGTTTAACTTTCAATGGGCCTGGTCGAGCGGAACGGTGGCTGCGCGAAGCGCAGCCAAGGCAGTCTGCTGATATGAAATGCCCGGTGTGTAAGAAAGAGGATCTCGTAGCCCTGGAGACGGACGGGGTGGAAGTTGATTGGTGCGGCGCGTGCAAGGGGATTTGGCTGGATCGGGGGGAGCTCGAACTTTTACAAGGGGATGTTCAAGGAGCAGCTGAATTTATCAAGAGCTTGAAGCCGGCGCAAACGCCGGTAGAAAAATCGCGCCGGTGTCCCATTTGCAATATCCGGATGGTGAAGGTTGAGAGCGCGTGGGACTCCATGATTGTTTTGGACCGATGCCCTCGGCAGGACGGGCTCTGGCTTGACCGCGGGGAGCTCGGCAAAATACTTCAGGTTCGTGAAAAAACTGATAGAGTTCAAAAATATTTGACCGGAATTTTTGGAAATCAATAAAGGAGACAGATCATGAAAATAACTTGGATCGTTCTAGGCGTGGCCGCGTTAGTCGCGTTGTTTCTTATTTCGATGTACAACTCACTGGTTGGGCTCAGGAACCAGGTAAAGAATGCCTGGTCGCAGATCGATGTTCAGCTGAAGCGGCGCTACGACCTGATCCCCAACCTGATCGAGACGGTGAAGGGCTATGTGAAGCACGAGAGCGAAACGCTCACGACCATCACCAAGGCGCGGGCAACGGCGATGAGCGCCGGTTCCGTTGGAGACAAAGCCAGAGCCGAAGGAGCGCTTACGGACGCGGTGAATAAATTTCTCGTCGTCGCCGAGAGCTACCCCGACCTCAAGGCCAATCAAAACTTTTTGGCGCTTCAGGAAGAGCTGCGGTCCACCGAGAACAAGATCGCTTTTTCGCGCCAAAGCTACAACGACCAAGTGATGTTCTATAACAACAAACTCGAGATGTTCCCGTCGAGTCTGATCGCCGGAGCATTCGGATTCAAGGCCGAAGAATCCTTCAAAGTCGAAAGCGAAGCCGAGCGACAAGCGCCGAAGGTGCAGTTCTAAGTGATTTTTATTACGGATAAATTTAAAAAAGAAACAAAAA
>JAGVCY010000298.1 GCA_020058965.1 Candidatus Omnitrophota bacterium
ATCACAGGAACGCCGCCGTAGCTAAACATTCCGGCTTTGGTGTTCTTTAAATCTGCGGCACGCCCCGTCGTCGCGATGTCGGACGCTGCCCTCACACGAGCCGCTTCATTTTTAGAAATATCATTGCGGATAGAAGCGAACTTTTGGGTTCTTCCGTCGGGGTATTTGACGGTCAGCTGCTTACCGGGGATCTTCCCGAGCGGCAATTCAATTGTCCGCGCCTCTTGCTCGTCAAACATCGTCGCCTCGGGATACGGCCTCATGATGCCCCACGCCTGCATCGTCCGGGTCAAGGCGTTTCCGCCCTCAACTTTGCGCCGATCATTTAAAAATGATTTGTTCAAAGCGCGGTTGAAATTGGCATTCTCCGCGATCGCATCACCGACTCCGATGCCGGCCGACAGCGTTCCAGAAACAGGATTGGATCCCGCCACCGCCCGGATCACGGACCCCGAAATTGCGCGGCCGGTTCGCGTGGACATCGGGTCAGCCGCCGCTTGCTGGGCGCCGATCTTTTCGATCCGCACGGGCATCCGTTTGGAAGCGGACAGATTTTTTTCGATTTGAGCCACAAGGCCTTTACCGGCTTTTTCAAGTTCCGCATATAGAGCGGGAGGAATCTTGTAAATAATCGACCTATTGCCGGAAGCGTCCTTGACCTCGAACTTGTAGGCCTGTCCTGAATTTTTCTTGGGGTCCTTGGCCCACGCGTCGTACGCGGCCTGAATCTTCCGATCCGCTTCGTCCGGCGAAGCTCTCAACGCATCCCTGATGAAGGATTTGGGGTTCCACAATTCGCGGCCGCGTATCTCCGAGTCGCTTTTTGCGACAACGATCCCTTCCTTTTCGACGGCTTGTATCGCCTTTTTTACCAGCGGCTTGTCGGCATATTTTTTGTCGATAAGCAGCCCGGGTTTTTTGGACGACGGGTCAGAACCGACGACCTTCGAAGATAGGGCCTTCGTATCGGCTCCCGACACAGCCTTCGTCAAAGCGCCGCCAATCCGCTGAACCGCTTGATCCGCCGCGGCGCCCGCGACAACGCCCGGCATCGTCGGGATCGTCGGGATCGCCGCCGCGCCGCCGTGCGTAATGCTCTGAACGCCGCCGTTGATTTGATTCATTCCGCCGAGAATATTGACCGCAAAGTTCCACGCCTGTCCGAACTGTGCCGCGGTGCGATTGGCCTCGCCTTGTTCGGCATAAACGGCCGCTTCGAGAGTTCCTTCGGCCAGTTTCATCCGGTTCTCACGCGCATTGGCAATCCTGCGTGCGACCGCGGCGCTGTCAGCCGAATCCTTCATGGCTCGAATTTTTTTAAGCAGTTCAGGGTTATCGGAAAAAGTCTGCAATAAACGTACCGCGGCCAAGTCCCTGGCTTCCTCAGCATCCTTCACCCCATCCTTGGCGGCTGCATCCGCAAGCCGGACTAATTCTTCAACCTTTTCTTTGTCTGGAACTGCTCCTGAAGTCTTTAGGATTTGCATCGCGATCGCGTCGGCTCCGTCCACATTTGTTAAGGATACGACGGATCCAAGCGCATTTGTCGAAGACCTGGAGCTCGGCTCCGCCACCAATCGCGCGCGGGAAACATCCGCTCCGCGGACATGCAGCTCGCCGTCCCAAGTCCAACGGGATTCAAGGGCAGTCACGAGATAATTTTGGGTGTTGAGATCAAAAGCGCCCGTAGGATTGAGTCCCACTGCGGCCTGAAATTCCCGAACCGCGCGCTGGGTGCGAAGGCCGAAGGTTCCATACCCGCGCTCCTCCGACTTCTCGATCGGTTGGCCGTTCTTATTCACAAGAATTTTTCCGAAGCCCGCGAGCGTGAGCGCGTCGTGCAGGGCCTTGACGCTCTCCTTGTCGTCCGACCCGCGCACAACCGTTCCGCTGATGCGCTCCAAACGTCCGACCATATCTTTCCGCTCGGAGGCGGCGTTGACGGCACTGGCGTCGTTTGCCGCGTTGGCCTGATCTGCAGCCAATTTGGCATCAAGCAGCGTCCCGGGATCCTGTATCCGATTTGGATACTTCGCCTGAAGCACGTTAATCGCTTGAATTTTAAGATCACGACCATCGATTCGCAGAACTCCCGCCCACTCAGAATCCGACAGAACAAAATCTCCGATAGGAACCAGCGTCAAGCCATCCAATCCGGCAGCCGGATCATAAGGCTTGTCGAATGCGCGACCGGCCGCCGCGACTTTTTCATCAGGAGGAGGCGGAGGTGTTCCACCGCCCGATCCCGGCCCGGCCGCACCAGGTCCGGGTCCAGACCCGCCCCGCTCTTCTTGAGACGAAGCGGCGGATTTTGCTGTGGGTGTGGGTGTGGGTGTGGGCGTCTGCGTGCGCGTCAGCGCTAAAGGCGAGGTGTCGCCAAGCTCGAACCCTTCAGGCTCGTAAACCTGTAATTTTAGTGATTTTTCTTCGTCTTGATTGGATTCGGACAGCAGGCGCTCTGCTTCCCGTATTGCTGCGGCATTTTGCGCCGATCTTTGAACCTCCCCAACCGTGTCCTTGCCGATTCCGGTCAGATCGTAGGCCGCCTGCCCCAGCATATCGGCCAAGTTATTAGCCAAAGAAAGCGTGCCGCCCGCCGAAATGCGTTGGGCAAAATCAACCGTTCCCGAATACCCTTCCTGGATCGAAACTTCGTGCTGACGCTTCGCGTCGCCTTCGATGCCGTGAACCAACTTGATGAGGAATTGCCAACCGGTCAACTCGGCCAAACCTACAATGAGCGCGATTTCTGTCTGAACGAACCACATGCCGGGCGTGCCGGCCGCGTTGGCCGCCCAGGTCTTCAGACTCGTCAGGTGCTCCCAGAGCGCCAACGCCCAATACTTGGATGAAGCTCCGGATCCAAACTCATTTTGAGCCAAAGCTTCGGCCGCGCGTTTCGCCACCAACTGGTCCACTCCCGGATGAACACGATCTAAGAAGTCATCCAGGGACCGTCGGGCAATCGTCGCGTCATAGGATGACAGACCAAATCGGTTGCGTTTAAGCGCGGCCTGAAGCACGGCCGCGATCGCGACTCTTTGGGCCGGATTCAGATCTCCCAACGCTCCTGTTCCGCTCTCATTCAACAACTCCCGAATCCGAACCAGCGAAAAATCGTTGACGGGATTGCCCGACGAATTTAGTTTTTCAAAAATGGCATGAATGACAGCTTTGTCGTTGACGACGCCGGCGACCGCGCGCTTCAGCCGGGCCAGACGAATCTCGCCGACCAGCTTGGGAAGCTTCATCAGGTTCATCACCGTCACCGTCAAAAACGGCGACAACCACGCGCGGACCGTAAATTGGAAGGTCTGACCGGCGACGAGCTCTCCTCCGGTGAAGGGGTTCGTAATTGCCGGGGCGTTCCAAACGCCCCCGCGGTCCAAAGTGTTGAATCCGGAACTCAAATCCGGCGGCATGGCCTTGTCGTAAGGCACTGTTCCGGCTTGTCCCGGCACATGCACCTCTCCGGGACTCTTCCAGGGCGACTCTCCTACGGATTGCATCCATTGGAACGCCCAAAAGGTAGCCGCCCACAAAACCACCGGCCACGCAATGTCCCAAATGAGACGTCCCATCGAAGCCTCTGCCGCACCCGAATCCCTCGCCTGTTGCCACGCAAGAACCGTTTTGCGGATGTTCAACCCGATTTTGACGCCGCTGACCATAAGAACGATCCATTTAAAAATAAGAAAAGTTGAGAGCCCCAATCCAATCGCCGGCATCAACTGCGCCGCACCGTAACCGGCAACCAATAGAAGCGTACGCTTTCTTAAGAATTCAAAAGTGGCTTCAAGTTGAAAGGCTCCTAGTAAGAAGCGGATCCCGAACACGAATCCGCTCTTCGTGAACCGCGTCCAGACACCATCGGTCTTTGCGGACTGAATCTCGTTCTGGACGACCGCGTCAACATAGGACGCATCCAATCGCTTGACCGCTTCCTGCGCCCAAAAATCGATCAAACCCAGTTTTGTTTCGCCAGTAATGCGCCGATAGAGGTAAACGGCCGGCGGAAACAGCCAGGCCCGGATCCCGCGCTCATAAAACCCGATCACGAACCCGCGGAATAAATGGTATGGCGTCACAACAAAAATATGCAAAATACCCTGAACAAGCCCCAGAGATGTCTTTTTAAATTCGTACTTTCGAGCATCCCCGACCCATTTGGCTAAACCGGATGAACCAAACCAAGTCAAGATCAACGCCCCAACCCACGCGAATCCGCCAATGGTAGCGGTTGCCGCCGCAAACACTGGTGTCATAAAAATTGCCGCGGCGATCGCTGCGGCAAATCCAGCACGAACCAAAAATGACTTCCAATTTTTTGGCGCGGTGGCCTCTCCCTTGTCTTTTTTGCGTTCTGCGACCAGAGATAAAATTAACCGATAGGCGGTTTGTTTGAAGATTTTTTTGGAACCGAACGCGGCTAGATCCGGAAATTTCCCGTCCTCGTTTTTTACCTCTCCAAGAATATCATTGCCGGCCTTGGCAAGCTTATGTCCAAGATAACCAAATAAAACCCCGGTTCCGGCGGCAATTCCCAGGGCGGTAAGCACCGGTGAGCCGAGGACCGCGGCCAGCGCTCCAAAAATAACGGCAGTTATCCCTCCATAAACAGAAACGCTTTCGCGGCTGCGATTTGAATTTGGGTCGGCGGCAGATGCCGCAAGCCGGGCGGCCGATGACACTGATGGTGCCGCGTTGGCGGTAGGGTTAGCGACCGATACCACGGCTGCCGGTTTGATGATAGAGCCTTCTCTGCCGCTTTTTGCCAACCGCGCCGCAGCAGAAGAATTGGTGCGGCCATCCCTAGCCGGTACAACGGCGGGAGATGCTAGGGGGGTAGTCCTATCCTTGGTCAGTTCAAAAAAAATTGGAATTATAAAAATAGACATATCACCAGTCAGTCTTGCTCCGACACTGCCCGCTATCATCGCGGAAGCACGCTCCACACCTAACCGGGACCCAACGGCATCCGCCCCAAAAATCCCTTTAACCGCCACCGTCGTCTGCGACGCGTCCGTGCCGCCTGACGAGGTCCCGGTGCTGGCCAAAGTGCGGGCTTGGGCGGAGTCCGAACCCTTCAGCCGGCCGACTGCCAGGGCGATCTGGATCTCGGCTTCCTTTATATAGGACTCAAATCGGGTTTTTTCTTCCGCGGTAAGATCGGCAGGACTCATGCCTTTTTTGCGGAGGGAATTCTCGTAGGCGGTCTGCCATTCCAGCTTCCAGGTATTTGTCATCCGGTTGGTCCCGCGGCTGTCGTTCAATCGACGCAAAAAGTCGGCCTTGGCGGCCTCGAGCGCGGCCTCGACCGCACTGCGCGGCACAACCGACTCAGCCGTTGCGGCGGCGGTCAC
>JAGVCY010000175.1 GCA_020058965.1 Candidatus Omnitrophota bacterium
GCCGGCGCGCTGTCTAAGACGAGGCGCGCCGGCTCCATTTGTCCTCCTCGGCGGGGACGCCTCGGAGGACAAAAAGCCCTGCGAAGGCACAAGCTCTCCGGTTGCGGACCGGACCTATTCATTCAATGAAGCTTAAGCCCGAGATTCTTGCGGTGCTTGAAAATAAAAAGGTGGCGCCTGGCCATTATCGGATGCGTCTGGCTTCCAAGCGCATCGCCCGCGCGGCCAAACCCGGCCAATTTGTTCAGATCACCGTGAGCGAAAATCAAGATCCGCTGCTGCCCCGGCCATTCAGCTTTTTGGAGACTGGTAACGGCTGGTTCGATATTTTGTATCAGGTGGTCGGCCGCGGAACCCAAATCCTCTCCAAATTAAAACCGGGCGACTCGCTTACCGTTCTCGGTCCGCTCGGATGCGGCTGGAGGATGCCCGAAAAAATCAGCCAGCGCCCCGCTTCAGAGGTGACGCACTTGCTTGTCGGAGGCGGAGTCGGGATCCCTCCGCTCCATCACTGGGCCAAGGAACTTTTGGCGAAGAAAAAAGTCCGGGCTTCGAATATTCGGGTATTTCTCGGCGGCCGCGGCCAAGACTTTCTCCATTGCGAAAAAGAGTTCATGCGCCTGGGTGTGAAACCGGCCGTCGCGACCGACGACGGTTCCAAAGGCCACAAGGGATTTGTGACAAAGCCGCTCGAAGATTTTTTAACTTCCGCGTCGCCGCGCGGGGGAATGCAGATCTACACCTGCGGACCGACGCCGATGCTCAAGGCCGTTTCGCGCCTCGCGGAAAAATACTCCGTCCCGTGCCAAGCCAGCGTGGAAGAGCCGATGCCCTGCGGATTCGGCGTGTGCCTGGGCTGCGCGATCAAGGTCAAGACTCCCGACGGCGGCCACCGCTTCGCCCTAAGCTGCACGGAAGGCCCCGTCTTTGACGCCGCACGGGTCGTATGGTGACACGAGTCCAGATTGTATTGTTGTAATAAAATACAACATATGTTGTAATTACATACAATATGATCAGTCTAAGATCCTCCATCACCCGGGATATTTTGTCCGAGATGTTTTTGCATCCCGAGCGGCCGTATTATGCGGAAGAATGGGTTCGCGGATCAGGTTCGGATCGAGGGAATCTGTCTCGTAAGCTCAAAGAGCTTGTAGCTGAGGGTTTGCTGGTATGCGAGTTGAAGGGGAAGGAAATATACTATCGTTTGAACCGGTCCTATCCTTTACTTGGCGAATATCGGCGGATATTGATGAAGTCGGTCGGCGCCGAAGCACAAATTCGCAAAATGGTTCGGTCGGTGCCGGGTGTTCAAAGCGCATTTTTGTTTGGTTCTTATGCGGAAGACCGAATGGACGCTTCCAGCGACATAGACTTAATGGTTGTCGGCGAGCACGACACGCTGGAACTTCAGAAGCAGATCGCACAGCTTCAAAAAAAGCTCACCCGTGAACTCAATGTGATCAGCCTGAGCCCTTCGGAATATGAAAAAAAGCTGAAGACACATCCATTTTTTAAACGGTTGATCAAGCTCAAGAAAATTCAGATCGTATGAAGTTTTCGCCCGAATATTTTATAAAGGCCCCGTTCACCCCATCCGAAGTGAAGGCTTTTTTTGAGAATGCCCAAAGAGACCTCATGATCGCCAAAACGGACAGAATTTCGGAAGTGAAGTTCACTTTTGCGTATCAGGCGCTTTTAAAAGCCGCAATCGCGCTCATTGCCAAGAATAAGCACCGGTTAAGGTCGGTCCCCGGTCATCACATCAAAGCTCTGGAAGCGCTGGCCGCGTCTTTACGCGACCCATCGATTCTAACGCTCGGCAACGCGATGAGGACCAAGCGGAATACTGATCTTTACGGGGTGAGGGCGGTGATCACGGATAAGGAGGCGGGCGATTACCTTCAGTTTGTTGAAAAGACCATTGAAGCATGCGGCCGCTTGATTCGATAGAATACTCATAAATTTATGAAACCAATTCTTAGTATAAAGATCAAAGGGATAAAATTTCCCAATCCGATCCTGGCGGCGTC
Source organism: Candidatus Omnitrophota bacterium (assembly GCA_020058965.1). GTDB lineage: Bacteria > Omnitrophota > Gorgyraeia > 2-02-FULL-51-18 > JAGOUK01 > JAGOUK01. The sequence goes on from JAGVCY010000175.1 coordinate 2,034, forward strand.
TGGAACCTATGGCTACGCGCAGGAGTATGAGAAATTTTATCCGGTGAAGCAGCTTGGCGGGATCGTCACCAAGACGATCACGCTCAAGCCGCGCATCGGCAACCCGCCTCAGCGAGTGGTCGAAACCCCGAGCGGAATGCTGAACGCGATCGGCCTGCAAAATGTCGGCGCGGATAAATTTATTTCCGACAAGCTCCCATACCTTAAAAAACTCGGGATCCCCGTCATCGTGAGCGTGATGGGTTACAGCGTCGAGGAGTTTTGCGCCGTGGTCGCGCGGCTGGACGGCGCCGCCGGCATCGACGGGTACGAGATGAATCTGTCCTGCCCGAATGTGAGCTATGGCACCAGCCTCGGTTCCGATGGCGCAAAAAAACCCCGGATGTTCGCTCACTCGGAATCGCTTATAAAGGAAGTCGTCGGCGCCGTGCGGAAAAAAACCTCCAAGCTGCTGGCCGCTAAGCTCAGTCCGGATGTTTCGGACATCGGCGCGATGGCGC
>JAGVCY010000158.1 GCA_020058965.1 Candidatus Omnitrophota bacterium
CCTGCCTCGACATGCCCGCATTGAATGCCTGGGATCTTTGATGCGGCGATCACGCCCGCAACGACTGAGTTGGTGTCACCCTGCACCAGCACCGTGGCAGGCTTTTCCCGCAAAAGAATACCCTCGATGCCGGAGAGCATGCGCGCCGTCTGAACTCCGTGATCTCCCGTTTCGCCCGCGGCTCGATTCAGCCGGTATTTCGGCGTGGGAAGCTTTAGAACCTTAAAAAATACCTTGTCCATTTCGTAGGAAAAATGCTGCCCCGTGTGGATCACGAAATAAGGCGCTTTGGTCTGTTCCAACCGGCGGATGACGGGTGCCATTTTAATGATTTCCGGCCGAGTCCCAAAAATAACGCAAACTTGTTTTTTTGTTTTCATTCCGCCGCCTCTTTAAAAATTTCGATCATGGCCCGAGCCATCCGCTGGGGCGTGAATTGCCGGGAGCGCGCCAGGGCTTCCCCTCCCATCCGCTCGCGCAGCGCCGAGTCAGACGCGTACATCCGAAGCGCGTCCGCGATCTCGGCCGGCTGTTCCGGATTGACCATCAGCGCCGTCGAACCGGCCACTTCCGGCAGCGAAGTTCGGTTGGAAACGATTCCGCTTTTTCCGCAGCTCATGGCCTCAAGCGCGGGCAACCCAAAGCCCTCAAAAAGGGACACCGTCACATATCCGATGGCCGAATTGTACAGCTCCACCAGCTCTTCGTTATCCACATAGCCCAAAAATTTTATTTTATCACCCAACCGCTTCTCTGCGACAAAATCATGCAGTTCCCGATCGGCTCCGGCGGGCTTCCCGATGATGACCAGATCAAAGCCCGGGTCCGATGTGACAGCCAATAGCAGATAGGCCTGAAGCAATCGCAGATAATTTTTTCTTGGCTCCAGCGTTCCCACCGACAAATAAAATGGCCGCGCCGCGAGCCCGTGCCTCCGAAGAACCAAGGAAGGCGTATGGACCGGCGGGAGTTGTCGAAAGCAAGGATCCACACATAACGGCACTACCCGCACACGGGATTCAGGCACCCTTAAGAGACGAAGGATATCCCCTCGAGTTGATTCCGAGCTCGCCGCGATCCGGTGAGCTTTTTTCATTGCCGCGGGCAGCCAACTTCGCCAGTACAAACCCGAAAAGCCTTTTTGATTGGAGGGCCACAGAACGCCGATCAGGTCGTGCACGGTGACCACGCGGCGCGTGGGCGAAAACATGGGCGGCGCAAAGCCCGGGCTATAAACCAAATCAGGCTTATCCCTCAAAAGCCGCATCGGAATCTGGCCCGACTCCCAGCAAATGCGTTGAGGAGTTGTTAAATCCCTGCCGTTGATAGGGGTTGAATATTGTAAAAATTCTATTCCGCAGTTTTCCCGGCTGATCGCGCGAAAAAGGTTGGAAGCAAAAACTCCAATGCCGGTTTTACGACCCTCTGCGGACTGATAATCGACGGCGATCCGAAGCTTGCTCACCGGGTGAGGATGCCCATCAGCATCAGCGGGCGCTTCACCAAAAAGTTGCGTTTGACGCGTAGTGGAAAGTAGGGTTTGAGTTCGAGGCGGCCGATGCCGTTTAAGATTCGGCGCCATTCGGACTCGGGCAAAAGCCGCTCGTCGCCGAAGTCCTGATGGTTGTAGTAGACGCTGGGGACGCTGAACACAAAGACGGGACTCACGCGCAGGATTTCGCGGCACGACTGCCGGATCTGTTCGTCCGTCATGTGCTCGAGCACACCTTGAGAAAAGCTCAGATCGAACCGGTCCGCGCCAAGCGACAACGCGAGCAGATCTTCTTTGGCGAAGGTGACCATCGCATTCCATTGGCGGGCCGTCTCCCCCGCTTTTCGAAGCACCTCGGGGTCACGATCGCACGCCGTCACCCGAACGCCCGTCATTGCCAAAAACACCGACATGATCGCCGACCCGCATCCGGCCTCGAGCGCGGTCACGGGCTTGCGCCCGAAGATTTCTTTTAAAAAATCCTTGTGGATCGCGAGGTGATCCAGCAGATAATCGGCGCTGCCGGCCCCCTCATAAAAATCGCCCCAGGAATTACGTTGTGGCGTTGTCATTCGCGCGGCGTCGTCAAATCCCCGATCTTCTCCACTCGAGAAGTCGCGGATTTGTGATTACGGCACAAAAAGTTCATCGTGTAGCAGATCGCAAGGGGCGTTTTGAGATGCTTTCTAAAAAGCAGGTTGCGCTTGCGTCCGATGTAATAAATGACATCGGCCAGCCGGAGCAGAAACGGGTTGTGGCCCTCCCGAACCCGGTGAGTCCAGTGCGCTAGCATCGGAGCCTGCCCCCAGCCGCTCACACCCAGGACGTCAAACGCCAGAAGGGTCAGAAATTTATCAAAGTTACGCCGGGTAAAAAGACCGGGGTAAATGAACGGGTGATAAACGGCTTCCCCCGGAATGCTGATCAGCAAATCCCCTCCGTCCTTCAACACCCGCTTAATCTCCCAGATCATCCGGTGAGGGTTTTCCACGTGCTCGATGGTCTCTAGGGTGATCACCACATCAAACGTCCCGTCAAGGTAAGGTAAAGCTTCGTTGGAAGCGTCCAAATGATGGCACGGAAAGCCTTTTTTGCGCGTCTGCTCGACACCGCTCAGCGAAATATCGACCCCGTGAACCTCATTGTTGCCGGCCAGCAGGCCGAGCAGACTCCCTTCGCCGCAGCCGATCTCAAGTATTCTAAGATTTTTCCAAGACGCGGCATAACGGTTATGGATCCAGGCAAAGCGGTCGCCGCCGCCGATCGGTCCGGTGGTTTTGGAATAGTAGTGGTCATGCGCTGTCTTAATTTTATCGACCATTTTGTTCTGCGTCATCGTAGCGTCATCCTTTTTTGGCTCGGGCGATGATCAGCAATTGGCAGGCCATGCTCCATTTGAGATGTTTTTCGCACCAACGGCCGAGCTTGAGCGCCAGCGGGCTCGCTTCGTCGAACGTGCTCCGGTCGCGGAAAAAATCCGAAAAAGAGACGAACGCGTGTGAATGGTCCATCGCGTGCACCTCTTCAATATTGAATCCCTCCTGCTCGAGCAGCGGGATCAGCTCCTTCCGCTTAAAATATTGTTCCCAATAATGCGTGTCGGGCGATTTTTTGAATAATTTCCGTAAAAAAGCGCTGCGCTTCAACATTCGAATCGGCCAGGTCAGGCGCATGAACAAATGTTTCTGAGGGACCATGAGAACGAATACGCCGCCGTCGTTCAAAACACGGTGCGCCTCGCGGATCGCCTTGAGCGGACCTTCGGTGAAATGCTCGATCACGCCGAGCGAAATGTAACCGCCGAAGGCCGAATCCGGATACGGGATCGCCATCACGTCTCCCACCCGCACCGGAAGGCCCGGGTTGTGGCTCAGCACTTTTTTGACGGGGCCGTCATTGTAATCGATCCCCTCGACGTCGTACCCCAGCTCCCGCAGGCGGATCAAGTAGGGCGCCAAGCCACATCCGCCTTCGAGAATTTTTTGATCCTTGGGCAGCACGCGCGTGAACACCGCCATCTGTTTGCGGACGCGGTCGTACTCAAATATTTCCATGATTTCTTTCATAGAAATATCGTCCCAGTTTTTTTCCCAGGCTTTTTTGGTGATCGCGTCCGTTTGCTCGTCTTTTATGGCTCTCATGGGTTGCTCTTTCGTTCGTGAATTTTACACCATCTCACAAATTCGTAATATGCCGACAGTGCTGCGAAGACAAATCCTTCGACACCATCCAAAAATCCCTGTTGCCAGACATACATTTTAAAAAATCGCCCCATGGGCCGGGCCCACAGAACGCCCCGGCCCGGATCCGATGCCGCGGCCGCGTCAACCGCCTCCAGCGTCGTGTAACTTTGGAGCTTCGGCCAGTATTCGCGAACTGTTTGGAACGACCGGTGCTCGAGCGTTGCCTTGAGCCGGCCGACCCGCCCGTCCACGACCACGCGCTCATGGACCCGCCCTTCG
>JAGVCY010000090.1 GCA_020058965.1 Candidatus Omnitrophota bacterium
AGTCGACGGCTTCAGATGCGGCCGACCTGGATCTGAAAAAGGATAAAAAATCAGGCGACGCCGAAGACATCAACACAAACGGCAAGGTCGTCTTCTAGCCGACTGCTAGCGGAAATGAGTGACGCCCACGCGGCTGCAATCCTTCGCGACAGGGCAGGTAGAGCAGTGCGGCGAAACGGGCCGGCAGTGGTTTTGGCCGAAGGCAACCAGGATCTGATTGATCACCCGCCACGAAGCTACGGGTAGTTTTCTTCTGAGCGCAAATTCAGTTTCGTCCGGATTGCGCGTTTTGACATACCCCAACCGGTTCGTAATTCGATGCACATGCACATCGACGCATATCGCTTCCTTTTTCCAGCCCTGCGACAAAACTAAATTGGCGGTTTTTCGTCCGACGCCGCCGAGCGTCAGCAAATCGTCCATCGTGTCGGGCACCCGCCCTCCAAAACGGCTCAAAATATCGGACGACACCTGCCTCAGCACCCGCGCTTTGACTCGATAAAATCCCACTGGGTAGATCAGTTTTTCGATTTCCTTCTGCGGGATCTTCAGAATACCCTGGGGAGTGTCGGCGATGGCAAAAAGCCGCTGCACGGCCGGGGCGGTTGTCTCGTCCTTCGTCCGCAGACTGAGCAGACACGAGATCAGGACCCGGAACGGCCCCTCGCCGGTCCGGGCGATGAGCGTCACAACCGGAGCATCCCACTGGCTGACGACCCGTTCGAGTCGCTTGAGGATTTTTTTAAAATCGGCGGTCTGCATCGGCTAATTATAACCGGTATCCCCGCCGGAATCCCTTCAATATCCCCGCGCTTGTCGTCATGTGGTACGATAAAACATGCTTCTCAACGCTGTGCAACCGAGCCGCTGGCTCACTCCGCTTCGCAATCTCATGTATCCCCCGTCCTGCCTCCTCTGCGACCGTTTTTTGGGGCTGTCGGCTACGGCCGTGGTCTGTCTGGTTTGCCGGGCGGGTCTCCCGCTCCGCGCGGAACCTGAACCGGCCGGCGCGCACGAGGGCTTGGACGGCGCGTATTTCCTGTACAGCTACGGCCGCGCCGCCAAAAAACTCGTACACCGCATTAAAATCACCGGAGATCCGAGAGCCGGCGTGTGGATTCGCTCAGAGATCGCATGGCTGCGCTCGGCACGGCTCACAAACTTCGAGCCCCTCGATGCGTCGGACCCGGATCGTTTTGACGCGATCGTGCCGGTTCCCTCGCATCATCGATCATCACTTTTAAATCCGGATTCGTGCTCGGCCTCGCTTTGGGCGCACGAACTCGCCGCCGCATACGGAGTTCCGGTGCGGCGCGCCCTTCGCCGCACTCGCACCGTCCCCAAACAAACTTCCCTCGACCGCGCCCATCGGCTGACCGCCTCCGAAAACTCGCTCGCGGTTCGCGGCGCCGCCTTGGCCGGGTGTCGCTCCGTACTTTTAGCGGATGATGTCATGACAACCGGCGCCACGGCGCGGGCGTGCGCCCGAGCCCTCAAAGCCCATGGGGTCCGGCGGGTCGCGCTGGCCGCCATCGCCAAGGGATAACGGCCATGCATGTCCTGCGCCACTATGTTCTCCGCGAAATCCGAAATAACTTCTGGTCCACGCTCGCGATCCTGACCTTCATGCTTCTCGTGGGAAATATATTCACTAAAATGATCGATCTCATCGTCAACCGCGGCGTTGATCCGCTGGCGATCGGCCTGCTAATTTTTTACAGCACACCTTACCTGTTCATTTACACCCTGCCAATGGCGATGCTGGTGGCGGTGCTTTTGGCGTTTGGGCGTTTGAGCGCGGATCGCGAGCTGGTCGCCTTGCGAGCGAGCGGAATCAATCTGGTGCGCATTGTGAGGCCGGTGCTGTTGTCGGCGCTCGTCCTGGCGCTGTTTGCGTTTTACCTGAACGATCAATTCGCGTCTCGAAGCCACTTTAAAATGCGTCAGATTTCTGCTGAAATCGGCATGCAATCCCCTTCCGCCATTCTCGAAGAAGGCGTGTTTATCAAAAACTTCGGGAACCTGGTGCTGTTCATTCACCGCATTGACGGAAATCAGCTTCATCAGGTGCGCATTTATCAGCCGCAAGAACAAGGTCCGACGCGGACCATCGTCGCCGAAAAGGGCGAGCTGATCCCGATGCCGGACCGCAACATGATCAAGCTCAAACTTGAGAACGGAACCACCGATGAACCGGATGCCAACAACCCAGGGCGCTTTTACAAGCTCCGATTTGGAACTTACTTCCTGCCGCTGGACATGTCGGGATTTAAGTTCCGCGGAAACCTCGAAAAAAAGCGCAAGGAGCTGACCACGCATGAACTTTGGACCCAGTACAGCAAGCTGAAGTCCGAAGGATTTGTCGATAACTTTTTACTGACCGAGATCAATGAAAAAATCGCAACCGCTCTCTCGGTGGTGGTCCTGACCCTGCTGGCCATTCCGCTCGGGATCCGCGCGCACCGATCCGAAAAATCCGTCGGCTACGCGATCGCGCTGATTCTGGGAACCATTTATTGGGGCGCCCTCATCGCGGCCAGCGCGTTATCCCGCAGCGCGTTGATTTCGCCGTGGATCGCGATGCATCTGCCAAATCTTGTGTTTTTAACGCTCGGGGCGTGGCTTCTGAAGCGGATGGTCCGGTCATGATCCTGCTGCATCGCCATCTTCTGCGGTCGTTTGTGCGGCCGTTTATTTTTTGCACCTTCTTTTTTTTATCGATGTTTGTTGTCGTGGACCTGATGAACCGGCTGGATGAATTTCTTTCGGCGGGGACAAGCATTCAGATCATCGGACTGTACTACGCTGTCATGCTGCCGCTCATTTTGGCTCAGATCCTGCCGGCCGCCATCTTGCTCGCGGCGCTGTATGCCCTGAGCGCCTTGAGCCGCCACAATGAAATTTCTGCTATGAAGTCCAATGGTGTTTCCGGATTCAGGATCCTTCAGCCCGTTTTTTTGGCCGGCCTGGTCATCAGCTTCGGACTCTTCGCTCTCAATGAAACAGTCACTCCACGGGCGACCGTAGCTTCCTCATCGATTCAATACGGCCTCATCAAGAAAAAGTCTCAGAATATCAACGAGCGTTCCGTACAAAATGTGGCCTTGCTGACGGACCGGCATCGGATGGTGTACGCGCGCGAGCTGATCATCAGCACGCGCTCGATGTATGATGTGATCATTCTGGAGCATAGGGACGATATGACGCTCAAATCGAAGATCACGGCGCAGCGCGGTGTGTACCAGAACGGGCGATGGACTCTTTATGATGCGCTCGAGTACGGTGTCGACGCGGAAGGCAACACCACCGAAAAGCCCCGGACCATCAAACGCCTTGAAGTTGATCTCAAAGAAAGTCCGGAGGAATTTTTGACCCAGTACACTCAGCCCGAACATATGAGCTATCACGACTTGCGCCGCTACATCAAAAGCACGCGCATCACGGGCTATCGCGCTTCCAATCGTCTTTTGGTGGATTTGTACCAGAAGATCTCGGGTCCGTTCGTCTGCCTGGTGATGCTGCTGGTCGCGGCGCCGCTCGCGCTTAAGACACGCCGGGGCGGCGCGATGCTTTCGATCGGTGTGGGTCTGGTCGTGATCATCCTCTTCTATTCGTTCGCGGCTGTCTCCAGCGCTCTCGGCAAGGGCGGTATCCTCCCGCCCTTCGTCGCTGCCTGGCTCCCCAACTTCTTCTTCAGCCTCGTCGGCGCCGTCCTCATCCGTCGCAATATCTAACCCTGTTTAATGCTCGTGCTGGTTCGTAGGTGGGAAGGCCCGCCTTCTACGCGCAGAGCCGCTCGCGCGCTGTCGTTATAGGGG
>JAGVCY010000218.1 GCA_020058965.1 Candidatus Omnitrophota bacterium
AATCTGGCGCTTGCCGTGATCTTTTTGATTTGGCGGTTCCGGCAGGCGCGGTACTTTTTATGGATGCTGGGCGCTTGCATGGTCCTGGCGATGGGAGCCAACCTTCATTTTTTGGGAGTTCTTGAGAATGTCACGATCCCGCTGCCGTATGGACTGATCGAAAATTTACCTCTGATCAAGTATGCCCGCAATCCCGCGCGCATCATGGCGTTTGGCTACTTGTTTTTGGCGGTGCTGGTGGGAGGCGGGGTCGCCGCCTGCTTGTCGGCCATCCGGTCGAGAGGGGGTCGATCGCTCGCAGCGGCCGCGTTGTTCGCGATCATTTTTTTAGACTTTTTTCAAACTTCCAAAGACGCGACGGCGGTGGAACTGCCGGCATATTATCAGGCGATCCGGGATGATTTTGCCTCATCCAAGACCCCGTTCGCCATCCTCGACCTTCCGGCCGAACTGGGGCGGTACTCGATGTATCAAACGCTTCACGAAATTCCAAATGTTCAGGGATATTTGGGATACCGTTTTGGATCGCCCTTGATCGACCACCTGACCAAGAACATGAATCTTCTCAAGGAACAAAAAGCATTGCTGACTGAGAACCGCGTAAAATATTTAATATTTCACAAAAAGTTCCTTCGGTGGGATGGCAGGATCCAAAAACATGCGGACTATTGGGGGCGAACCACACGGGCGACCTCGATCCTGTCCAGAATTTATGAAAAAACTTACGAGGATTCTGAGGCCGCCGTGTTTAGGGTCTATTCTTAGGTCCGAAAAAACCCGACTTTATTTTTTGGTCGAGCAGGAACTGCCGGATGAGTCGCTCTTGCATGCGCAGGGACAGGACTTAAAGCACATGACGAGCTTCAGGAGTCCCGCGACACCGACCAGGATGTAGACCACTTTGAGCGCGGTGGGATAAGCGCCCAGCAGTTTTTCAACATAATTCACGCCCGCGACGCCGATACCGCCCCAGTTGAGAGCGCCAACGATCACCAACAAACCAACCAGCTTACAAATCGGACAACATTTGGATGCAGTCATTCTTCACCTCTTTTTTTGTAAAGAACGAGGGTCGTACTCGATCTCATTATACTCCCTTTATCGGCAAGGATTAGATCGCGAGAATCGCAGCAATATCGTCGGCCGTAAGATCGAGATGCATCGCATCCAAATCTTCCTTCATGTGCGTTGGGTTGGTGGTGCCGGTGAGCGGAAGAATGCCAATGCGTGTTGCGAAGCGGAGGATGCTCTGCTGAGGCGTCATCTTTAGACGGCGGGCGATGGCGCCGACCCTGGGGTCGGCGACCACCTGGGGATTGGCGGTCAAGAGAGAAAATCCCTGATAAACGATTTTGTGCCGGATGCAATACTCCCGCACCTGCCGGTCCCATCCGCGGACGGCGTAACAGCGGTTTTGAACCATCTGGGGTTTGAGACTGGATTTTTCGTGCAGCTCGGTCAGTTGGCCGATGTTCACATTGCTCACGCCGATCGACCGCGCCTGGCCGCTCCGGTGCAGCTCTTCCATCGCGGCCCACACCTCCCAATCTGAATCGGCCAAACCCTCGGCATATCTGGGGCCGTGGAGGAGATAGGAGTCGAGATAATCCGTGTGCAGGTTTTTAAGCGTGTTCGCGAAGGACGCGCACACTTGAGTTTTAAAATCACTCTTCGGATCGTACGGCAGCCTGTGGTCCTGCCCTTCCCGGTAGGTGTACTTGCTTTGCAAAAATAAGTCTTCGCGCTTCATCCCGCGGCTCTCGAGGCCGAGCAATGCCTCTCCGACAAAGTCTTCTCGATAATGTTTTTTTTGATAGGCCGTATCGATCGCCAGAAAACCGGCCGTCAGCGCCTCGCTGACGAGCTTTGCCGTGGCGGCTTCTTTCCAAGCGGTTCCGTAGATGATCTGGGGAAGTTTTAAAGGGGTCATGATGCGGTTCAGCTTACTCCGAATTTAGGCCGTTCGCCACTCCGGGCGATGTTTTATGTTAAAGTTTAAAAATGAAATTTTCGCCGTTCCTAGCCGTGTACTTGATCCACGCCTCCATGCTTGTTGCCGTGCCGGCTTTGCTGGTCCTTGCGGTTCCGACCTTGCCAGCCCAGGGGCTCGGGTGGTTCGGTTTTAGGATTCTCGGTGCGCTCCAGGCGGGCTGCGGCGTGATCTTGTATTTCCGCACCATCGGAGGCCTGACCGTTCCAGGCAAAGGCACGCCGGCCATTTGGGATCCGCCTCGTGTTCTCGTCAATCAAGGGCACTACGGAACCGTCCGAAACCCCATGTACGCGGCGGTCGTTTTGATCGCCGGAGGCGAGGCGCTGGTGCTGAATCATATCTTAGTGGCGGTTTGGGCTGTGGCCTTGTGGGGCGGATTTCACTTGTTTGTCACGCTCTACGAGGAGCCGACCCTGCGCCGAACCTTCGGCGCTTCCTACGAAAAATACTGTAAGACCGTCCCCCGCTGGCTGCCGGCTATTTTTCCGCGCTCCACTTAACGACCCAGTGCGGCAAAACCGGTCTGCCGACACAGCTCGGCGCGTCGAACGATTCCGATAAGCCGCTTGCATTGATCAAAAAATTGATTTCTTCCGTCGAATAGGCCCTTCGCGCACTTCGAATTCCGTCGCTCACAACCGGCCACGGCACGCCAAAAAGGCCGATCATTGAGCAGTACAAAGGCGCCCAAAACCGCCGATCCACATCGACCACGAAGCCAGAACGCCCGACTCGCCGCAGCTCTCCAAAAAATTCCGTCACATGGTCCGTCTGCCTGAGGTGATGCACCGTGTAGCTCGAAAACACCACATCGAACGAACCGTCGTCAAACGACAGATCGCGGGCGTCCTGACGGATCAGCGTCGCTGGGACACCCACCCGATCCAACCGATCTCGAACGCTGTCGACCAGATCTCCGGACAACTCAACTCCATGCAGATCGATCGGAATACGCTTCGCGGTTAAATGAAGATAAATTTCTTCCAGCATTCCTCCCCCGCCGAATCCGACATCCAGAATTTTAAGCGGAGAAGTGCGATTTTTTTTGCCGGGTTGTATCAGCGAATCCAGGTAAGTCAGCAGGTAGGCGGAAAAGCCCGTCAATTTGCTGACCCGGTCGACTTGCCGAATCAGGTCCAGCCGGGTTTGGGCCGGAACTTCAGGGCCATCCAGATATTCTTCCTGATCCTTGTAGATCAGCCGATCCCGAACAGCGGCCCACCCTTTTCGACTTTTTCTAAAGGCCGACAGTTTTTCGGCGGCCGTAGGGTTCATCTTTTTTTGATGCTTTGGATGATTTGATCGAGTCCTTGAAGAAACTTGGAGCGGTCCTCGTTCTTAAACGGCGCGGGGCCGCCCGTGACCTCCCCGGCTCCGCGCAGCGTGTGCAAAAGATCGCGCGTCGCCAGGACGCTTCCGATATTTTCTTCCGTGTACAGTCGGCCGTGCGTGCCGATCACCCGCGCCCCCGCCTTAATGCAGCGGTGCGCGAGCGGAATGTCCGCCGTGACGACGATGTCATCCTTCGCGGCTTGCCCGACAATCCAGTCGTCCGCCGCGTCAAAACTCCCGTCGACCACCATCAGCTGTGCGGCCCATTCTTCCGGAAGGCGCATCCACGAATTAGACACAAAGATCACATGAAGCCCGTACCGTTGAGCCACCCGAATCACTTCCGGTTTGACGGGACACGCGTCCGCGTCAACATAGATTTGGGTCATTTTTTCAGGACAGATTCGCTTACTTTTTCTTCTTCGCTGGTTTGACCGGCAGATTATTTTTTGATTTTCTGGGCGATTCAAGCGCCGCGATCGACGAAGATTGAACGGTGTTCGGGTTGTCGGCCGGTTTGGATGGCAATGGAACCATTCCGCGAGAATTGCCAAAACCGCCCGGCCCGCCGGGACCGCGCGAACCGCCGAAGCCGCTCGAGTTCCCTGATCCGCCCGACTTGCGCTTGGCAAAACATTCTTTGCAGTAGACCGCGCGGCCTTCAGCCGGACGGAATGGAATTTCGCATGCCTTTTGGCAGTCCGCGCAGATCACTTCATAAAGGATACGATCTCTGCGGGGATGTTCTTGAGGCGGCTGGCTCTGGAAGGATCGGTTCGCGTCTCCGCCGCCCGAAGACTTGCCTGCGGCCGCGGTCTGCGCGATCACGGTGTCGAGCTTCCGCTCCAGCGCGGTCAGCCGATCCAGTAGTTTTGCCATCAATCCTTCCAAATACGGATCCACCGCGGGCGCGCCTGCCGATCCACCCTTTGACTGCGACTTCGACTTTAAGCTTTTTTTCATAAATCTCCTTGTTCGTGACATCTATTGTGCTCTTTAAAAAAATAAAAATCCATGATGATTCAATAACCACTAGTGGATTTTTTATTGTTAGCGGGGTTGGATTTGAACCAACGACTTTTGGGCTATAGGCTAATCGAGAGTTCAGTCGGTAACGGGGTGGGCCAGTTTAGCGTCTATTGTTTTTTTTGCGGGCCGCTGCGATGGTCACGGCAATAATGCGAGGATGTCGGGTTGTTACCTTCCCGTTTGCCTTGCTCATTTTTTCCTTCACATTCCATTTTGCGGTCGTCCGTGAGCCAGCCTAGCGTCTCTTTGACCTTTGGACTCTTGATCTCCAGCTCGGCCTTACCCTTCTTAGCATTTAATTTGAGTCTCATGTGAAGATACTCCTTGATTTTAGTTGCGCTTAGAGCGTGCCAAGAATATTCGCCAGATCATCCGCGTGTTCCTCTTCCATCGCGAGAATACCTTCGAGCATCCGCCGCGTGGTGTGGTCTTTTTGACCGATGTATCGGATCATCTCGGTGTACGACTCGATGGCAATGCGTTCAGCGATCAGGTCTTCCTTGACCATGTCCACGAGAGAACCGCCTTCTTTGTATTCCGAATGACTGCGGGTCGTCAAACCTGCGGGATTCAGGTCGGGCTCTCCGCCGAGCTGGGCAATCCGCGCGGCGATCAAATCCGCATGCGCCTGCTCTTCGGTGGCATGCTGTAAAAATTCCTGCGCGACCGGTTCGGCGTTAATTCCCTTCGCCATAAAAAAATGCCGCTTGTACCGGAGCACGCAGACGATCTCGGTCGCCAGCGCTTCGTTGAGAAGTTTGACGATCACCGGCAGATTCCCTTGATATCCCGGGGTGACGGCCCCCTGCTCAATATGCTTCCGTGCGCGGCGCCTCAGTTCTTGTACATCCGTGAGAAATGGTTGGTTGGTTTTCACGCCGCTATCATAGGCCCGCCGAGAGCCTTACGATATCAGGGAAAGCACGGAACTTTTTATAGGAAAAAGTCCGCGTTCGATTTTAGAGGATGTGGTTTTTTTTCTTGGATTCAAACCGAGATAGAACCAGGTAAAGACTGGGCACCACGAAGAGCGTCAGGACGGTCGAAACGATCGTGCCGCCGATGATCGGCAGGCCCATCGGGGTCCGGGTCTCTTGACCGATGCTGGTGCCGATGATGAGAGGTGTGGCGGCCGCGATCGTGGCGACCGAGGTCATGAGGACGGGCCGTAATCGCACGGGGCAAGCTTTGATGAGGGCTTCGCGGACCGCGGCCGGGTCATGGCGCGGCGCGTCAGGCCCCTGCTCACGCACCTGATTGGTGAATTCGACGAGCAGGATGGAATTCTTCTTGGCGATGCCCATG
>JAGVCY010000163.1 GCA_020058965.1 Candidatus Omnitrophota bacterium
CGCGCCGACGCATTGAAGCTCTCCGCGCGATAACGCGGGCTTGAGAATATTCGAAGCGTCCACTGCGCCTTCCGCGCCACCCGCGCCGACCAGCGTGTGAAGTTCATCGATGAATAAAATTACATTTTCGCAACGCCGGATTTCGTCCATGACGGCTTTGATGCGCTCTTCGAACTGACCGCGGTACTTCGTGCCGGCGACCATCAGAGCCAAATCCAGCGTCACCACGCGGCGGCCTTTCAAAATATCGGGCACATCGCCGGATTCGATCGCCTGCGCGAGACCTTCGACGATCGCGGTTTTTCCAACGCCCGCTTCGCCAAGCAGAACCGGATTGTTCTTCGTGCGACGCGCGAGGATCTGCATGACGCGCTCAATTTCGTTTTCGCGGCCGATGACGGGATCGAGCTTGCCGTCACGCGCGAGCTTGGTGAGGTCACGGCCGAAGGAGTCGAGCGCAGGAGTTTTGGTTTTGGACGCGGCCGCTCCGCCGCCTGCCGCCGGACCGCTCGCGCCGGGCTGACCCTGTTGTCCGCGCGGGGTGTCCGGGGTGCCGGGTGTCGTCGAACCGAGTAATTTGATAACTTCATCGCGGACGCGTTCCAAGTCGAGACCCAAATTCATGAACACCTGGCTCGCCACGCCTTCTCCCTCACGGATCAATCCAAGTAAGAGATGCTCCGTACCAATGTAGTTGTGGCCCAAGGCGCGGGCCTCGTCCATGGCTAATTCCATGACCTTTTTGGCCTTGGGGGTGAAGGGCAGATCGCCTGTGACGACAGTGGCGGGACCGGGCTGGACGAGTTTTTCGACCTCAAGCCGGATATTGTCTAAATTCATGTTGAGACTCTGAAGGACCGCCGCGGCGACGCCCTCGCCTTCCCGAAGAAGGCCCAAAAGGACATGTTCTGTCCCTATGTAATCGTGGTTGAAGCGCTTCGCTTCCTGCTTGGCGAGAAGAATGACTTTGCGCGCGCGTTCCGTAAATTTATTAAACATATGCTTTGTACCTCATGTTTAATTAGTATTATACACAACTTTAAACCGAATAAAAGGACAGGAGAAGACGGATGATGACCCGACGCAGACCGATGCTAGGAGCCGAGACGGGAACGGATGATGGCGGCGCGTTTGGCGTCGCGTTCGGATTGGGCGAGGAGCTTGCCTTCCATGCGCTGGAGATGCGCCGGCTGGGTCAAGATGAAAAGTTCGTTGACCGTCTTGCGGTCCAAATTGGGGATGACACCCAAGTCAACGCCCATGCGCACCATGCTGAGCAGGTGGATCGTTTCTTTGCTGGTGATGATGAAGGAATTTTTGAGCGTGCCGTACGCGCGCCAAATCTTGTCATAAACCAAGTCACGGTTCTGCTTCACCAACTGCTTGCGCGCCGTCTCTTCGTGGCCGATCAGCTGCCGAATAATCCCCTCGATGTGTTCGAGCGTTTCGGCCTCGGTCTGACCCATCGTGATTTGATTGGATATTTGAAAAAGATTTCCTTCCGCGTCCGTTCCCTCCCCGTACAGCCCCCGCACGACCATACCCAGCTTGGTGATCGCCTGGATCACGCGCGAGATCTGCTTGGTCATCACCAACGCCGGTAAATGCAGCATCACCGACGCCCGCAGTCCCGTTCCGGTGTTGGTCGGACACGCGGTCAGATAACCCCACTTGTTGTCGAACGCGAACGGCAGGGTCTCGGCCAACTCGTCCTCGAGCCGGTCGGCGACTTTCCACCCCTCCTGCAGATTGAACCCCGACTGCATCACCTGGATCCGCAAATGATCTTCCTCATTCACCATGATGCTCGCGATCTCACGCTCACTGACATTCACCGCCTTGAACTCAGGATGCAAGATATGCTCGCGGCTGATCAGATGCCGCTCCAGCAAAAACTGCTTGTCCAGATCCGAAATATCGTGCATAAAAATAAAAAGGCTTTTCTTAAGATTTTTGGAAACCAGAATCGCGTCGTGAACCGCTTTGAGGCACTCGCGTTCCTGCTTTTTGGATGCCCAATGCGAAAAAGGATACGGCTTGAGATTGCGGGCCAGCCGGATCCGAGAGCTCATCACGATATCCGCGTTGGGTCCGGTGCCGCGCAGCCATTCGCTGGTTTGGCTAAGCAGAGAGTCGATCATGCTAGGCGGCCTTCTTGATCTTGGCTTCGAGCTGACGCATGCGGTCACGAATTTGGGCGGCTTCTTCGTAGGCCTCGCCGTCAATGGCTTTTCGGAGCGCCTGCTTAAGTTGCTGGAATTCGGCAGCGAGCTTGGTGCCTGCGATCGGTTCCGAAATCGGCTTCTGCTTCGACGCGGTGGAGGATTTGGCTGTTTCAGACAATGGTGTGAGAGGCGGCAGTAACGGGGCCGCCGCCGAGGACGCGGCACCGGAGCCCGAATGCGCTCCCGCCGATCCGCGGCCCGAACCCGCGGCACCCTTCGGCTGTTTCCCGGTATGCGTGTTGGAGCTGTGAATACGCTTCAGCAGCGGAGCGAGCGATTCCCGGAACGCGTCATAACACTGCGCGCAGCCCAACCGTCCGATTTTTTTGAATTCGTCATACGACATGCCGCACGAAACACATTTAATTTTGGCGGCGGAACCCGAAAACCCTTTTTCGGAGGGATCAGCCAACCCCTGCAGAAGATCCGCAATGCCGAAATGCTGCTCCATCTGCGAGCCCTTTTTCTTGGCGCAGTATTCACAGAGATTAAGTTTGGTGACCTGGTCGTTGATGATCTCGGTGAGGTGAACGGTCGCTTTTTGCTTCGCGCAAACGTCGCAAATCACTAAAATCTTAATCCGTCGCGTCGGGTCAGCTCGCGGAAGGCCTTGAGCAGCTTGCCCGTGGTGGTTCCGGGTTTTCCGGAACCGATCACACGGTTATCCACCTTCACGATAGGAACGATTTCGGCGGCGGTGCCCGTGAGAAAAACCTCTTCCGCATTGTAAATATCGTGCCGCGTCATGATCTCTTCCTTCACCTCAAGCCCCATCTTCGCGCCTAGTTCCATCACGGCCTGGCGGGTGATTCCGCGCAGCGCCCCAACATGGGTGGGAGGCGTGGCGAGACGGCCGTCTTTGAGAATGAAGACATTTTCCCCGGTGCATTCGCTGACATGCCCGTGCGTGTTGAGCATGAGCGCTTCTTCGTACCCGGAATTGATCGCCTCGATCTTGGCCAAAATATTATTGAGATAATTCAACGACTTGATCTGCGGGTTCACGGATTCGGGATGACTCCGCAAAGTCGCGACGGATATAATCTCAAGCCCCTTCTGATACAAAGACTCGGGATACAACTTGATCTTATCCGTGATGATAAAAACCGTCGCCCGCGGGCATTTGCGCGGATCGAGGCCGAGGTCTCCCACGCCGCGCGTGACGACCACGCGAATGTAAGCGTCCCGTAATTTATTTTTCTTAAGCGTCGCGACGATCGCCGACTGCATTTCGGCCTTCGTCAAAGGGATCGTCAGCATCAAAGTGTGTGCGGACTCCCAAAGCCGGTCGACATGTTCCTTGAGCTTAAAGACGAGTCCGTTGTACGCGCGAATACCCTCAAAAACCCCGTCCCCGTACAACAGACCGTGATCAAACACGGACACCATTGCCTTTTCCTTTGGAAAAAACTTACCATCGATATAAATTTGTATGCTCATAAAACTCCGTCTTTCATACGTAAAACGCGGTCGGCAATACCGGATATTCTATCATCATGGGTGACGATGAGAACCGTTTTTTTGTCCCGCCGCGCGAGCTCCGCCAGCGTGTTGATGATCGCCTGACCGTTGGCGCTGTCGAGGTTCCCCGTGGGTTCGTCGCACAGCACGATCGGCGGATCCATCATGAGCGCGCGCGCCACGGCGACCCGCTGCATCTCCCCCCCTGACAGTTCCGCCGGATGATGCGCCGCGCGATGCGCCAGTCCGAACATTTCCAGGAGTTTTTCGGCGCGCTGCCTCGCGCCCGCAACCGGCCGATCCGCATAAAGCCGCGAGGCCAACAGCACATTTTCGATCGCGGACAAATCGTTCAAGAGATGAAAAAACTGAAAAACAAGTCCGAAGCGCTCATGCCGCAACCGGGCCAGCTCCTTTTCGGACATACGACCGATATTTTTCCCGCCCACCGTGACTTCGCCCCGCGTCAGCCGATCGATGCCGGTCAGACAATTTAAAAGTGTCGACTTCCCCGCGCCCGACGGCCCGACTACCGCGACCAGCTCCCCGGCCCGAAGTTCCAAGTTCACCCCGCGCAAAACCTCCACCGTCGGAGCGCCGCGTCGTTCAAAAATGCGCCAAAGCCCCTTCCCTTCCAATACCGCGCTACTCATATCGAAGCGCCTCGGATGTTTTGAGCTTGGCAGCCGCGATGGCCGGATACAAGGCCGACAGCAGGCTGATCAAAAGTGCCGCACCCGCCACGGTCGCGGCATCGTCCCACCGAAAATTCACGGGCAGCCGGTCAAAGTAATAAATTTCAGCGGGGATCGGAACGATCTTAAATGTCTTGAGCGCGTAGCAAAGCCCCGCGCCGATCCCGAGCCCCAGGACGGTGCCACTCGCGCCGATCAAAAACCCCACACATCCGAATATCCTCACCACATGCCCTTCGGATGCGCCCACCGCCTTCAAAATCCCGATATCCTTCGTCCGGTCCATGACCAAGAGCGTCAGCGTGCCGATGATGTTGAAGCAGGCCACAAGCACGATCAGCGCCAAAATGATGAACATCACGCTTTTTTCAAGCTTGAGCGCGCCAAAAAGCGTCGCGTTCATATCGCGCCAGCTCCGAACATACCGGTCATACCCCACCGCGGCTTGAAGTTTTCGCTGAAAAGTAAGCGCGTCCGCGGGCGAGCGATACTTCACTGCAACGCCGGAAATACGATCCCCCAATTCAAAAACCGTCTGACCCGCGCCGAGCGAAAGGTACACGAGATTAGCGTCGTAATCGTACATTCCGGAATGAAATATTCCAGAAACTGTGAATTCGGAAGGTTTTTTTCTGGCGGGGGAATAAAATTGGACCGCGCTGCCGATTTTGAGATTCATGATCCGCGCCAGGACATTACCCACCAGAATTTGAGTCGTGCCCTCGGCGGGATACGCTCCTTCCTGAAGGTAGGCGGCGATACGGGACACGCGGGATTCATCTTCAAATCGCGCCGCGCGAACGATGGACCCGCGGCTCGAAGCCGGTGTCTGAAGCAAGGCTTGTCCGTCCACAAAGGGCGCGGTCGCGAGAATAAGCGGCGTCACGGACCGGATTTGCTCTTCTAAAGAATCCGTCGGCGCAAAGGGCTGGTCGGCTTCGATCACACTATGAGCGTAAGTTCCGACGACCCGATTCACCAGGTCTTCTTCAAAACCGCTCATAACGGCCAGAACGGTGATCAGCGCGCCTACGCCAACCGCGACCCCAAGGACCGATATGTTTGAAATGACTCCAATGAAGGGATGGCGCTTTTTTGACCGAAAGTACCGCCAAGCGAGCATGAGATCAAGCGGAGGGGTCATTACCCGTTGGATTCGGGCTTGAGCTGGGGGAATAGAATCACTTCGCGAATGGTTGACTGGTTGGTCAAGATCATCACCAACCGATCGATACCGATACCCAGCCCGCCCGCGGGCGGCATCCCGCATTCCAGCGCGCGAACAAAGTCAAAATCGATCAGCCCTTCAAAATCATTATGTTCATCGCCCGCGATGTCGTCCTTAAATCGCGCTTCCTGTTCCTGAGGATCGTTCAACTCCGAGTAACCGTTCGCGACTTCCATCCCGCCGATGTACAGCTCGAAGCGTTCGCTGATCGCCGGATTGTCCGCGCGCCGCTTGGCCAGCGGACAAAGTTCCGTAAAATAATCGGTCACAAAAACCGGATGCTTGCGTTTGCCCGGCTCGAGCAGATCACCGATGATCTTGAGGAGCTTGGTGCGCGAAAGATCCCCTTCTCCGACATGAACTCCCTTCGAGCGCAGCTTGTCCGCCCAAACCGCGATCTCATCCGTGGGCTGAATTCCAAAGGACTCGTCCATCAATTGCGCGAACGAAACCCGTTCAAATTTAGAAAAATCAATTTCCATGTCCTGCCAGACCAATTTTTCGGAACCGTTCGCGCGTTTGGCCGCCTCGCGAATAATGTCCTCGGTCAGGCGCATCACGCCCTCGACATCCGTGTACGCGGTGTACACTTCGAGCATGGTGAATTCAGGATTGTGCCGCGTCGAAATTCCCTCGTTGCGAAAACTCTTATTGATCTCATAAACATAATCCAGCCCGCCGACGAGCAACCGCTTCAAATACAGCTCCGGCGCGATACGCATAAAAAGGTCGATGTCGAGCGCGTTGTGATGGGTCTTAAACGGCTTACCCGCCGCGCCGCCCGGGATCGCGTGCATCATCGGCGTCTCGACTTCCATGTAGCCCAAACCGTCAAGGGTGTTGCGCACCTGGGAGATGATCTGAGAGCGCTTTTTAAAAACTTCCCGCACTTCGGGGTTGACGGTCAAATCGACATAGCGCATTCGGTGGCGGGTTTCGACATTGGTGAGGCCGTGCCACTTTTCGGGGAGGGGCCGCAGGGCCTTGGACACGATGCGAATATGTTTCACATGAAGACTCGGCATGCCGGTTTTGGTGTGAAAAGTTTCTCCGCTGACGGCGACGATATCGCCCATATCCAGCAGGTCAACCACCGTCCGCTCGGCTTCCGGGAGCTCGGCGGATTTGAGATACAGTTGGATTTTTCCGGTGGAGTCCTGAAGGTCAGTGAAGATGGATTTTCCAAAAGACCGCCAGGACAAGAGCCGTCCAGCCACGCGCGCGGTCATCCCGGGCTCGAAGGGCTCAAGAACGGATTTGACCGACTGAAGCCCCTCGACTTTGCCGCCATAAGGGTTCACGCCCGCGGCCCGCAAGGCATCGAGTTTTTTCAGCCGTTCTTTCATGAGTTCGTTGATCTCTTCCACAGTCCCTCCAAAATTAGAAGGGCATTATAGAGGATTTCCTCAAACTCCGCACCGTTTGGATTAGAGCTCAAAGTCGGTCGATGATATAGCCGGGGGCGATGATGCGGTCGACGGATAAGCCGGTTAACGGCGGGTCTTGAGTGCGGCGCTTTTTGCGCGGGTCGGCCGCCACCAAGCTCTTACGAAAAGCGGCCAGCAGGACGGCTAATTCATGCCGCGTATACTTTTGATCCGAATGCAGGATCGCGTGCCTCTGGGCAGCTGTTCCCAAGAACAGAATCTTCTCATTTTCTGAATCCATAAATCCTCCTCTAGCCCAAGGATACGGAAGGATAATTTGGATTCAATTCTTGCAAATAGATAAATGCACATAGCAAAGCCCAAATTCAATCTCTGGCAGATTGATAATTTAATCTTTTTAAGAAGTCTTGGATGGGGTCAGCGAGTCGATCGCGTCCTTCAGAAGCCGACAGTACAGATCGAACCCGACGCTCATAACGAAGCCGGACTGCTCCGTCCCGAGGAGATTCCCCGCGCCGCGTATTTCGAGGTCTTCCATCGCGATCGAAAACCCCGAGCCCAAATAACTGTGCCGCTCGATCGCGTTTAGCCGTTTGTCCGAATCAGCCGTCGTCACATGCCCCTTGGGGATCAAAAAATAGGCGTACGCCTCGCGGTTGTAACGGCCAACACGTCCTTTCAACTGATAAAGTTCCGCCAAACCAAAAGCATCCGCGCGATTCACGAACAACGTATTCGCGTTTCGAATATCGATGCCCGACTCGATGATGGTGGTCGACACCAGAACATCCACCTCGCCGTGAATAAACTTGTGCATGATCGATTCCAGCGTCTTGGGCGGCATCTGCCCGTGAGCGACGGCCAAGCTCGGAGTGTCTGATCGCCGCGACGGTCAGTTTCCGCCCACGCTCGGTCCAGCAATAAGGGTCGTTTGGGAACCGGCTTGGGTAGGCGGTTCCTTGGGTAACGAAGAGAGTGGGGGGGTTCCCGGCTTCATAGAGGCGGCCGTCAAAATCATCGCTCATCGGGATGACCGGAGCCTTATACACCCAATCTGGAAGTTCGTGTGCGAGAAGTCCAACTTGAAAGTCGGCCTCTCGCGGCAGCTTCGCGCCGGATGATGCCTTGCCCGGCTGATCGTTGATCTGGTGAGTGACGCTGGTCTTGAATATCTCACCATCCTCACGGATGAACCAGA
>JAGVCY010000003.1 GCA_020058965.1 Candidatus Omnitrophota bacterium
CATCCGGCGCGAACTGCCAACCAAACTTGCTCGCGATCGTGACTTGCCCCCTCCGCCCCGCGATAAATTTTCCGATCAACCGCTCATTGGTGAACGGCCCATAAATCTCCGCCGTGTCCCAATGATTCATCCCGAGTTCCAGCGACCTTTCCAGCGTCCGGATCGACTCGGCCTCATCCGCCTTGCCGTAAGCAAAGCTCATCCCCATGCACCCCAGCCCGATCACCGGCACCTCGAGCCCCAGCCGCCCCAGCTTTATTTTTTTCATTTTTCTCTAAACAACAAAAAGAGGTAGGCGCCCTGCCACGCGGCCACGGAATTTATGAGCATCGTCCAAGGCGCGCCTAGACCAAGCCCATCGGAGACCAGAGATCCCGCGTACGACGCAATATAGATCAATATTCCCGTCGTAACAATGGGAACGCGCGGCTGGTTCAGGATAATCCGGTGGGCCAACGGCAACAAAAAACTTCCCACCAGAACCGCCGGAAAAAGAACTTCAAAGATCGGACTGTCAGGAAGCCGGATATCCGCCAGCTCTCGAACCATGGCATAGATCAGAGTGGACACGACCAAAAATACTCCCCACCGCACCCATCGCGGCTTTTGGCAACATGTCCAATCCCACAAAACCACCACCCCGCCAAAAACCGGACCAACCACCCAATGATTCTCGACCGTCCGATCACAGACCACCGCGCCGAGCGCCCACGCCGCCAACCGCAATATTGTCATAACCACCTTTGGGTTTTATATTTTCACCTAGAACCATATTCTCCACCAACTCGAGAGTCTCTACAAACTAAAAGAGTTGCACGCTGAGGCACGCCACAGGAATGAATCTGATATCATGTCCGTCATATGAGCTTGGCTTGCGTTAAGAAAACGAAGATATCGGTTGTGCTCCCGTGCCGCAATGAGGAACGGGCCCTTCCGATCTGCATTTATAACATCCGTGAGGCCCTTAAAAACCATGACCATGAAATCATTGTTTCTGATTCTTCAACGGATGATTCCCCCGCCATCGCGAAGGCCCTAAAAACAACTCTCATCAAACACGATAAGTTGGGTTATGGTCTCGCCTACCGGGAATCCTTCAAGCACATCACGGGGGACTATATCTTAATGGGCGATGCGGACGCCACCTATAACTATCATGATTTTATTCCCATGATCCAAAAACTCGACGAGGGTTATGATCTTGTTGTCGGAAACCGCTTTTCCCGGCGTAAAAATAAGTCCCACATGCCTTTTCTCCATTGGAACCTTGGAAACCCCTTCCTCACCTTTCTCATGCGGCGCAGGTTCCGCATCCCCATCCATGACACGCAATGCGGCATCCGGGCCGTCCGCCGCGCCGCGTTGGAGAACATCCGGTGGAAATCTCCGGGCATGGAATTCGCGTCGGAAATGATCATCAAATTGCATCTGGCGGGCTTTAAAATTACGGAAACCCCCGTGCACTATTTGCCGAGAGTCGGCGTTTCCAAACTGCGGCCGGTCTCCGACGGGCTCAGGCATGTAAGGGTGATCCTCGGAACATCCTCAATAGCGCAGACTCAATGCCAATAAAATGACGCTGCAAAAAAAGCTGATGATCGGCTTTTTGCTCATCAGTATGATATTCGGCGCGATCGTCATGCGTTATCAGGTCCGCCGCGATTTTCCAGATTCCCTCCATTACGATGAAGCGATTTATTTTCTACTGGCGATTGAGAATACAATTCCCCTGACCTATGATCCGCGGCCGGTGGCGGACATTCTCGCCAGGACTCTCAAGGGAAATGTACCTGAACAAATGTTTCTCGACCGGGTCATTCCTGATTTTATGAAAAAACCGCTATTCAAACATCCCCCGCTCTTCACGGCACTTCTGACGCCCATTTGCACGCAATTTACCGAATCCCAGTTCAGTCGCGCCCTTTGGGTCCCCATGCTCTCGGGCGCATTGATGATCATGACCGTTTTTTTATTCGCCTACCGGCTTTGGGGACTCCCGACGGGATTTTTTGCTTGCCTTCTGTTGATGTTTGACCCGTTTCTATGGACTTTGAACGCCAGATTGTTGATGGACTCCACTCTCGCCTTTCTTATTTGTGCGTGTTTGGCTTTATTTATTCTTAATCGCCGGGAACTCAAATACTGGCCCTATTGCGGTTTGCTGGCCGGACTCGCGCTTCTCACCAAATACACGGGCGCGCTCCCCTTGATCATTATTCTCGCCCATGCCTTGATCTATGACGGTACTCTTTTTTTTAAACGCCGCTTTTATCTGATCTATGTTCTCGCCCTGCTCGTCTTTTCCCCCTGGCTTGCGTGGAATTTCAAGATATACGGCGCTGACATGTTACACGAGATGATCTGGGTCCACGCCTGGACCAAACAAGTTGCTTTTGCCAATTTTTTTATGATGCTAGTCCCGATAGGTTTCGTCCTTTTTTTGTATCAGATTTTCAAAACAAAACGCATTCACAGTTCTTTAATGTCCTATATCCTGGCGTTGATCGTTTTGGGGTTTCTTCTTCATCCGGATACATTTTCAAGACTGGGACCGCTACTCTCCTGGAATGCCCTACCCGTTCATGGGGAAAATCTTAAATTCATGCTGGCACAGCCCTGGAATTTTTACTGGACTCAATGGTTGAGCGCGTCGCCTTTTTATCTGGCGGGATTTTTGGGAATGGTGTTCGCTTTTTGTCGGGGTGACGCCGCAGACCGTCTCGTTGCCCTGACCGCTTTCATCATCATCGTATCAATGCAAATGGTAGGCCAGTACGAAACACGCTATGTTCTGCCGGCAGTTCCATTTTTGATGATCCTCGCCGCCAGGTTGATCGTGATTTTGGCCGGCAAAGTCACGCGTGTCCGGTCATGCGCTCTACGCTGGGCCGGCGCGTCGGCCGGATCTTTCGTCCTGGCTTATTCCGCCGCAAAAACGATCAAAGTAGGAATTCTATTTTTCAACAAGCCGCCGCTCTTTTTTTAATATCTCTAGACCGCAATACTTTGGTGTTTCCAAAGTTTATAAAACTCGTCCTTCTTGGCCACCAACTCTTGGGGAGTGCCCGATTCGATCACCTTGCCATGATCCAGAACGACAACTCGATCAACGTTCATGATGGTGGAGAACCGGTGAGCCACGATGATGGAGGTCTTATTCTTGATGACTTCTGCGATGGACTCCTGAATTTGTCTTTCAGTAATTGAATCCATTGCGCTTGTCGGCTCATCCATGATCAAGAGATCCGCATTTTTTCGTAAGATCGCTTTGACAATGGACAGCCTTTGTTTCTCGCCGCCGGATAGTTTAATTCCCTTCTCCCCTACAATCGTATCGAGCCCATCGGGTAAATTATTCACAAAATCATACAATTTGACCTTCTTAAGCGCCGAATATATTTGATCGTCGCCCAAGCTCTCACTTTGACCATACAGGACATTTTCTCTTAAAGTATCATCAAATAAATACGTTTCCTGGCTCACATACGCTATATGCTCCCGCAAACTCTCTTTAGTGAACGAACGAATATCCTTACCATTGAGTAAAATTGTATTTTCGGGCACATCATAAAACCTCATGAGGGTCTGTACGAGCGTGGATTTGCCGGACCCCGTGGGACCCACGATGGCGAGCGACTCGCCGGCACGAAGGGTCAGGCGTATGTCATTGAGGACCTGGGCTCTCTTCGGATATGAAAAATTTAATCCTTGGATCACGATCTCGGACCGAAGGCCCTGATAGGATTCGCTTCCATCAGGAACGGTGTATTTACCGCGATCATCGAACAATTCCAAAATGTGTCTCGCGTCCGCCGTGCTTTTGACGATGTCACTGATGCGCTGATTCGTGTTTTTGGCCGCTACGCTGCAATGCTTCAAAATGAAGAAAAAAATCAAATATTTAGCGCCCTCCTTCATGCCCCCCTTTGTGATCAGCAATGCGCTGGTCAACAAAAGTACGAAGATCAGGATCATGTCTAGGATTTCGTGAATAGGCTCGATCAAAAACTGTAGTCTTAGCAAACGTCTTGTAACTTCATCATTTTTTTTGTCATAACTAGAAAGGGACTTCTCTTCGCGTCTTTCCATGCAATGGGCTTTGATCATCGGAATCATGGATACCTTATTCGAGATTTGAGTAAAAAGTCGTTTTTGTGCGTCCAGAAATTCGTTGCACGTATCCTTGATTCTGCGAATCACTCCAGTGGTTATTAACGCGAAGGATGGGACCGCCAAAAGAGATAGAAGGGTTAAGGGCCAGGAGATGGTTGTAAGAACGCAAATGTAGATCAGCATCATGGTCGCATTCAGAATAATCATCGGGAGATTCATTAGAACGTCGTTTCTGAGAATAATGGGCATTAGCGCTACGGTGTGATAAACGGTTCCTGAATTCAGATTATCAAAATACATTTTGTCAAAAGAAAATATCCTTGCGTACATCTTTCGCTTCAATATATCCATGAATTTCAAGCTGTACTCCAACGTCCCTATTCTTTGGAAATAAATCAACACGTGCTGAGTGATCTTGATCAACATGATCGCAAAAATCATTCCCGCAAATTTTCTCTTGTCAAAAACATTCATGCTCAGCATGCTGAGGAGCAAGGGATACAAAAGGATGAGGAACATCAACTCGCACAATGAGGCGATGACACTAATAAAAGATAAATAGAATATCCGAGACAACGGCAGTCCGGTTAAACGGATCAATTGAATTATCAAACGAATGGTGTTCATGAAATGGACGGCTCGGTATATTGCACGGACAGACCTATTCGTTCATATAGGCTGAGGTATTGCGTCGCTTGGTTTCTTGGCGAATATTTCTCTTCAACGAGCCTACGGGCATTGCGACCCATCTCGTCCCGCTCTTTGGTGTTGCGGACCATATATTCGATGTGATCGGCGAGTTCTTTGGTATTTTTTAATTCCGCAAGGAGACCTGTTTCGTATGGAAAGATCATATCCGGCATCCCGCCTGTTCTAAATCCGATCGGCGGTGTGCCGCATGCCATTGATTCCAGACAGGTCTGGCCAAAAGATTCTTCTATTGAAGGAATGATCGTCATATCACAACCCGAATAAATGGAAGCTAAGGCGCATTCATCGTCAATAAACCCCATTTGATAAACTGAGATTCTTGGGTCCAAAGCATACCGGCTTAAGTTGAGTCGGGGACCAAACGTTATCAACGCCAGGGAGGACGGATCCAAGTTATGGACAACTCGGTTCAATGCCTCGGCTAAATATCTGAATCCTTTATTTTCTGATAAATAGCTTGCCCCATACAGCGCGAGTGTTTTGTTAAGCGGCAGCTTCCATTGCTTTCTTGACATCATTTTATTACCGGGCACAAAAGTTGTCTGCGGAACCCCTAATGGCACGACCGAACAGGCAAATGGTTTGAACATCCGGCTTTTTCGGACGCGCTCGGCGTACGATTCGCTGGCAACCACGATGTGGATACCATGCCCCTCGTATGCCGCTTCCTTTTGCATGAATATCTTTCTCGACAAATCGTCCTGCTTTTCGGAGTTCAATTGAGGGCATGCGCCGCAGCCGGTTTGATATCGCTCGCAATCTCCCGGCACATGGCAGCCGCCCGTGAATGGATTGCTGTCATGCAGGGTCCACACAACGGGTTTACCCAGTATCTTTGGAAAAAACTCGTTCGGATGAACCATACCGGAAATCCAATGCAGATGAATGATGTCGGCTTTTTTGACAAGAGGATGTTCGCTCACCCGATAGGGAGTTTTAAGCCTGCTAAAAAGATCATATTTTTCAGATTGGAAAAAATGGAGCGCGCCCGACTCCAGGGCCAGCATTTTTTCGTGTATTTTGATTTGGATTTTCTTATAAATGCCAATGTCGTAATTTTTAAATTCGACAACCTCCTCATCTCCGGACTTACGATACGCGACGAGCATCTTCGATTCAACGCCTATAGACCTCAGGCCTCGATGCAGTCTCAGGGCAGCCGTTCCCGCTCCATGGTTATCCATGGTACAAATATGAAGGATTTTCATTTGTTAGCCGCGCCTGCCTGAGCCATGACTCTTTTGCTTAATTCGGCCAACATAAATCCGTTTAGATATTCTTCAGTGCATAAATGGCTATATTTCTGAATATTCGACTGGTATCGAGCAATAGTCTTTTTATCGATTTGCCGGATAAAGTCGCCTACTTTACGAAAGTCCTTTTCAGGATAATCAATAACCATATCTTTCCAGGGAATGAACGGTTCAAAGGGCTTGATATACCCATCCGACATCAATACGGGTATCGAGTTGCACATCAACGCTTCCGCCAGTCTGTAAGTCCACCGGCCATATCCGGCCGGGCATAGCGTAAAAACACTTCTTCTCATGACAGCCCTAAAATTACCTCTTTCTTTTCCATAGAGCCGGATCGCATCTGGCTCGTTTCCAACAAAAGAATCCTGTTTCCGCCCCTTTAATCGCTCAAATCGCCACTTGCCTCGTATATGCCCAAGCGGCAGATGAGGGTGGGTCAATGTGCCGCAAAAGCTATACAGCAAATCCCTCTCGGATGACGCTCCGTCACATCCGGGACCTAAAACATAAGGCAGAATGCCTATGTCCTGATCCGACAGCTCATCGGCCGACTCAAAAGCGAGGAGCACATAGTTTTTATCAAGCCATGGGTAGATGCGGGGATAGGCTCTCTGAGCATGATTCATCTCGCGCGCGTGCCTGCTGCGCGTTCCAAAATCCGCTCCCGCGAAAAAAATGTAAGGTTTTGGCGCGTCATCCAGGCAATGCTTAAACGCGATGTAAGGGTCCGTATACGCGGGACTTTCTATAGGATGGTAAAATTGGTGTATGACAAGATTAATTGGAATGAATGTGCAGTTCGCGCTTGTCTTAGGCGCCTCATATTGTGATAGAAATTCATAAATCTTGGAGTAGTATGTCTTTAGCGCCGGGCCATTAACGGCTTGATTCGCAATTTCAATGCACGGGTGGGACAACTTAGGTATATAAATAGCCAAATGATCGTCGTACCTCGGAATAGGCATGGCGTATTTTATCACGCTCTACAATGCTGCTCCGGATTTGGTGACCGAATCCTGGATGTTTGGGCGGCGGCGTCTGTCGCCAATCTCCATCACCCGGGCGCAAAACTCATCGTCCATTGGCCTCCGGGACGCAAGTTCCAGGCATTCACTGGCACATATTCAACGGATCTATTCGCTTTAAAAAACTGTCACTTCGTTGACTCCCCGCCTCGGGGCACTATTCGTATTGAAAAAGAATTTAGCCACACAAAACTCAATGACGGTCCGGGAATAAATCCGCTGACATACGGTATTTCTCAAATAATCTTACGTCGTGGCATGAATTGGGGAAACTCTTCCCCTGACAAGCTGCACGACGATTTAGATTACTACGATCTCGGCCAGGCCATACCCATCGATAGGGTTATCGATTCCTTTCGTGACATTGCCAAAAACACTTCGCCC
>JAGVCY010000001.1 GCA_020058965.1 Candidatus Omnitrophota bacterium
AGGCGCTCTATCATGAAGCGCTGCTGGATTACAAATCCGCCGCCGACCAGCGCACCCATGCCCTTGGTTACCTCGACCGCATTGAGCGATCCGCGCAGACGCTCAAGGAAGACATTTACAGTGATAAGCTGCGTGCTTTTGATGCCGTGCACGAACGCTATTTGGCGGGCGGAATCACCCTTACCGAGTATTTTGATGTGCTGTACCGCGAAGCCAAACGGACCGGAGTGTACCTGCGCAGCTTTAAGGCGCTGGAATTTTTGGACAAGCTGACAAAAACTGAAAAAAGCATCAATTTTGAACAAGCCCGCGCCGAACAGACCCGCGCCCTCGCGTCCCTGACCGCCGCCGACCGCAAAGAACTCCAGGATCTCGCCAATGTCCGGCAAGCACCCGGCAAACTCACGACCGAATCTAAGAGTTCCGACCGCGCCTTCTTCCTGCTTTTGGAAGAAAAACTGTCATCGCAAGCGCAGCCAAGCGATCTCGTAAAACACCTCCCCCAACTGCAAAAATATTTTTCCTACCTCAAGGAATCCCAGGAGCTCTCCGCTCCGGAGGTTCTGTCAGAGCTCGCGCAGCTTGAGCGCGAAGTGTTCGTCCGCCTGGCCTCGTCACAGGACGAAATGCTCCTCGTGGCCTTCGCCCGTAATCTCAAAGCCCTCAAAAATCTGATCGCCCTCAAAATCACGCCGGAAGAATACGACGCCTCCAAACGCGAAGCGGCTTTTTTTGATATCCGAGTGATTTCCGGTTTTGTGAACCGCAAGATCATGGACCTCGACCGTCACTACGACCTGACTTCCGCGCTGGATCAGGACTACGCCGCCGCCGAAAAAACCGCCCGCGCGTTCTACGACCTGACTTACCGCCGCGATCGCGCGTTCGTTGATCGTATGATCCAGCGCCTCGATGAGACCAACCAAACTCGCGCGGTTCTCGTGATCGGGGGCTTTCACGCGGCGAACCTCAAAGCGATGTTCAAGCGCGAAGGAATTTCGTACATTTCAGTCCTTCCCCAGGTTTTGCACGAAACCGATACACCCAAATACGAAAAACTCCTTTTTGCAGGACTTAAGAACCGCGACATCGCGAACACCGCGGTCGTGAAGCAGGCGCAGGGCAAGTCGGCAACGGTCGAAACGATGATGACCGAAACAATCGCGCCCGCGCGGTTGGCGTCCGAACTTACATCCGCCGCAAAAGAAATGCCATGGCAACCCACACAGATCACCGCCGCGCGGGTGGCGGCGGCGAGCATCAATGGGTCGGCGGTTGTGCCGAAAACAGCCGTTGCTGCGCGATTGGCGACCGAACAGCGGCCTGCCTATGCGCACGCGCTGTATGAGGGGATTGGAGAAACCAACAATGATTGGGCGCTTCGGGAATATTTAATGGAGCAATTTCTGCGCGCGGATCAGACCAACTTGGCTTTGCCGGCAATTTTGCAGTTGACCACTAGGCTCGGACTTACGCCCGAGCACACTCAACGCCTCTTAGACAGTCTGGTCAGAGTTCGCATTTTGAAGACGATCAATCAAACTGACTACTCACTGGATGTCCCCAAAGAAGTGGCAGCCGTCAAATTCAACGACATTTACTTTATCAAAGACCAGTTTGCGGAAGCGCTGAACATGCTTCAGAAGGATCGTGCCGGCGCGATTGCAAAACTGCGGACATTGATGCAGACCTATGACCGAGTCACGTCGATGTGGTATCAGGCGCCTATCGAGGCGCGGTGGCCGGTTATCAAGGCGATCGAACTTTTGGAAGGTGCCCAGCAGGATGCGTTGATCGAGATTTTGGAATCCGATCTAAAGGATCTTACCGACTCCAGCGCATTGAGCGATTCGCTGCGACTCGAGAGCAATCGCCCCGACACATCGATTGACGACTGGCTGTTTAAGCATGCTTCAAATTTGCAAGGGCGCAATATCTATGGAGTTTCACCAGAGATCCATTTAGTCGCCGGCGGTCTAGGTCGGGTTATGCAATACCACCTGGCCGCCATGAGGCAGTTGGCGAAGCCAGCAGGTGTGCTAGCTCATGGGATCGAAGTTAAATACGAATCCGTGCGTATTCGTAACCCGCAGGACGGAACATTTGAAGATCGGCCGCTGGATTACACCCATCCGTCCATGCCGTTGCCGTTGCAAAACATGGAATTGGTTGCTCGGGTACCGTTGCATTTGAGCGGCAACCGAACTCTGTGGACTCGCATTTATCGAGCGGTTAACCCCGATGGGGTGGCGACGTTCCTGCTCGAAGACGAGGGCATTCTTTCCTACGACGAAACGGGTGCGAAGCGGATCAAGCGCTTCACAAAGCTTCTTTACAAGTACGGCGAAGAATACCAGGGGGTCAATGCGGATGGCAGCCGTTGGGTGGCAGCCAGCTATGATGATTTTGCCGAATTTTTGAGCCGAGCATCACTAATTACGATAGCGCTTCAAGAGCAGGAGAAGTGGAAAAGAGAGGGCGGGAGCTACAAGGGCGCCGTCATTCATGCGAATGACAGCCAATGCAGTTATTTGCCCGCATTCTTTAGGTCCGGGGAACTCAAAGCAGCCAAAACGGCAGACGGCACTCATCTTTTCACCGCGGCATTTTTAAAGGCATTTAAGAAAAAGACCCTAATCGTCGCCAGCACCCACACCTACGGTAACCGGGTTCGTCGAGACCGTCAGTCGGGTATTATTTCAAGAATTGCCGGAGCCTTCCATAAATTTTTTCAGGTGCTTTTTGATGATGATCTGGCCTCCGGTATGCTGCGCTTGGCGGAACGGGCGTTTGGAGTGAGCTTGGTTCATGTAACCGAGGTGGCCCCAATTGATCGTGGAGTGTACCTTTCGGCCATAACGAACGGTGATGATCTAGAAAAGTCAGCCCGAGTCTTTAATCAGAATTTACTCAAATCCAATCCAGACATTAAGGATCCGATTCGTCCTACCGCCGAAGAGATCAGGCGTGCCAAGATTTACTCGAAGTGCTTATGGGTCATAGATTTTGATGATCCGTCCGATGCGGTTAGCCGCCAGGCTCTCCAAATAATCAGGGAGCTAAACCCGACCATCGATATTACCAGCATGGACCAAATTGCAGATAAAAGAACTCGCGCCGCTGTGACCAAGCTCCAAAAACTAAACCCGGACATCAGACGCGTGGATCCTCGTAAATTCACCTTTGGGTTCATTGGCCGGTTTGTGACGGAAAAAAACGGTCGGTCTGACGGTCCCTTTACGGACGATAATTTGTACGACCTATCGGAAAGTCCGATCCAAACGATTGTTGCCGGCAATGTCCAAAGCAATTCAGATCCTGACTTTGACGCGCTCAAGCGGACGGCGCAAGCGATTAATGCCAAAAAGGGAAAAGGTCTTGTCCTTCCGATTGACGGATGGGGTCAGGATGAGCAGGCAGTTCTGTTGGCCGGCTTTGATGCGCAGGTTCAGCCATCCACCCGCAAAAAACTTGACGATAACGGAAGAAGCCTCGGCAGTGAGGCGGCTGGATATACAGAATCCCACGCCGGGGCTAATGGCGCTCTGCAGATCGCGCCGGCAGGTTTGGAAGGGATATTGGGAACCCAAGGGAAAGTATCGTCTATCGGTGACCTGAATAGCGGTCGACCCGGCAATACCTTCGTTCCGTCCGAAAGCACCGCAAGCGGATATGCTGCCCTTATCAAAGAGCTAGCCAGGTACTACGAGACGAATCCAAACGGTTTTGCAGAACACCAAGCAGTCGCCAAGCGATTGAGCCGCGCCTTAAACGCGCTTCGTACTTCTGCCGAATATTTCCGCCAATATTCATTGGATTTGGGCAGAGCTGACAATCCGGTGAGTGTTTTGACCCAAGCGCTTCGTGGTAACCACGAAGCGGCGATGTTGCTGCGCAATCAATGGCTCAGAAATCGGTTGGCGGAGAGTTTGGAGGCGGACTCGCTGCATATCCCAGTCGGCAGGACCACAAACCCCGAAGACAGAACCTTGGATGTTCGGGCTTTTTGGGCCGAATTGGATCCAGAACGCTCACCCGGAAAGAAGTACCTTGTTTTGGTGGATCTTGGAATGCGCCGCGGAGAAGGAGATGTCAATGAAACGCGAGGGGTGATCGATGCCACCTCCGCCGAGTGGGTTGAAGTTCTTCGGGAGCTGTCTGTAGGGGATTCCGTTTCCTCCGCAATCGATGTCGCGGATGTGTTGGGATCCATTGCTTCGGGGCGTTCGGTAGTTCACAGACAATATTCATTAAGACCTGACGCGCCGGACAGCATCGCCAAAGGTCTTCCGTTTTGGATCAATGATTACAGCGGCAACAACGCAGGTGTCCAAATCTTTGAACTGAAAAAGGTCGAGCTAAGTGCGGCCGGAGCCAGGTTGGCGGATGCGGGGTCTTTGCGGGGGGTGACTGATGGCATGTCGAAGTACCAGCTTGATGGCGAAGTGTTTACCGGTCAGTTGAATGAGGAAATCAGTCGTCTGCTCACTCGCCCCGAAATCCAATCAGCGGTCCTCATGGATCATCCCGACATCGTTGTGGTTAAGGGAGATTCCGAATCGCATGTCGACCCGATGGTGACTCGGACCAGACCTTCGGCCGATCGAGTGGAGTTGGATGAACAGATCTTGATACGGTTGAGAAAAATGTATACGAGTCTCGAAGATGATGATCAGAAAAATTTGTTCATTCAATTTGTCGCTTCGGGATTGGTGAACGCGATCTTGCATGCGGGACGGCCCACGGAGCGCAAGGCAGGAGAGGTGGATCTGAAAGTGGAAGAACCTATTTCAAATCTGGTCAACCAGTTTGGTTACGCCGAGTTGACAATGCTCGCCTACCTTTTCAATGCCGTTTCGGAAGAGGTTCTTACGCCCGTTCAGCGTGACGAGATGGTAATTTCCATCATAAAAAAGGCAGGATCGGAGCGCTTGAGCTATCACTTCGCTCACCCAGTTCTGGATGCCGATACTCGCGAGTACCAATCCTACCACCAGTCCATTATTTCTGCAGTCGAAAGTAAGGTTGACGAAGATCCCACCGCGATGTCGATCGCGCTCTATCACATTGGACAGATCGTTCAGCCCGTATTGGCGAGTAATAATCACAATTATCGAAACAACTCAGATTATCGCTGGGCGTTGGACTTTTTAAGTCGTCACCGCGCTCACTTGCCGCTTGGGAAGAATCCCCATCACACTATTCTCGAGCTTTATATCCAGGCATTGCTTTTCAAAGCAGCCGATCGAGAGGTGTTCAAGAAAAACTCCGACATGGGCATGAATGGACCTGCGCTGAGCTTAAGTGCGGCTCTGGAGCGTTTAGAGCAGATAAATGCATTTAAAGCCGGGACGGCGGACCAACCAAATGATTCAGTTAAGTATCCGGATGATACCGATCACACCACCGTTGCGGTGCAGCGCGAACAAGCGATTCAAAATATTAAAGACGCATTCGGTCCATCTGACCTCCTGGATGATTACTTGAGACATAATCAGGATAAGCTGATCGATATGGGTGATGGCTTGACGCGTGTGCCAAGAAGCTTTTTGGATGGGCTGGGCATATTTACCATACCCCACATCGCTGCTGTTTTTCCGAACGGGGGACTCGGAACTCGCGCTACGCAGGTCGGCCACGAGGCTAATGGCATTGTTAGTGCCGATTCTGACCCGCGTATACCAAATCTTCAACCCGCGGCCAAAAGCGCCATGCACTTATCGATAACCGGTGCCGATCCAGGAATGACTCTCTTGCGCCAGCGCATAGAGATAGTTGCCGGCTACAACCAGCAGTCACGGAAAGCGGGGGTCCTTGGGGAGACCGATCGCGCTCACAATGCTTACATCATCCTGGATAACAGCCACTTCACCGATGCCGACACCCAAATCGGATTGAGTAAGTTGGGTTATATAACTCGGTCGGTGAATAAAATTAGTGCCCAAGAAGCGGATCGGCTGGGATTGACATCTGCCATTCGGGCCAATTTTAAAGATTTGCAAGTTTCAACACATGACGACATAGACGCTCCTCTGATTTTGACTGTTTCCACACATCAGATCTCAATGTTTGCGCCTCAAAGCGGTGCGATGGCGCAAGATCCTAATGAACAGTGGTCCTTCGCACATGCGTGGGTCTTGCATGCGGCAGCTGTTCATCGCGCGATGGGCCGTAGGTTTATGGTTGGCAGCAATATAGACAACCTTCCCGGAACCATTCATCCGCAAATGATCGCGCTTACAGCGCTGATGGGCAGTGCGGTCACGACGCAACTCCTGCCAACGCCCAAAGATCAAAAAGGCGCCGGAGTTTCCAAGAACATTCAATACCCAACATCTATCTCAAAGGCGGCCGAACGAGTCGAGTTGGCTCTTGGCAAAATGCCGTTTGTGGAGGCGCTGGCGACAAACCCCAAGTTATTTGAAGAGGCCGCATTCCAAACCATCGAAGAGGAGCTTGCGAGCGCCGTACGGCCTATGTTTGTCGGCAGCGAAGAAGAGATCAAGAAAGCAAAAGATAAAGCCGTCAAAGATCTGGCGGCCAAACTGAACCGAGAATACATGCCGTACTTCAATTCCGCGAATTATGTCATTGGACCGAAATATTTTGAATACCTTCAGACTTTATCGGACATGACTTTTGACGACTTGATGACTGAAGGCGCGTCCGAAGACGCTAGATCCGAGGTGCTTTTGGGGTTAGCCAGGAAGCATCTGGCGGTGTTTTTGCAATTTGAAGGGCATAAGAGTCTTCTTATGGGGGAGAGCTATAAGGGTTTGTTGCAACCAAGTTTCTTGCAGGGGACGGCAATGACAGCGGGCGATCACGATCTGAAACATGTAACTTTTGCCGGAGACGACCAGCCGGGCGATAGTCCACACCCCGATGGCGTGTTTCGTCCAATCAAGACCGAGAACGAAGCCAACATTCTATTGCGTGAGGCCTTTGTTCGAGATGTTTTATTAAAAATTCCAGGCGTCACCCAAACTTCTAAAATCATAGATATTTTGGGTATGTTGAGATCAGGAGCAATCACCGACGAAATGCTCGCTGGCACTTCTTATGTAATGTCTAATGAATCTGCCACAACAGAAAGACCCAACCTCTTTAGCAAAGGATTGGGAGACCTATTGATTTATTTTGCCGGCGCAAACCCGGCGAAGATATTGCAATCTGGTCCGCAATTCCAAGGCCTTGAGACGACCGATGCTAAATTTAAGCCCACTACAACATTAGCGGATATGCTCAAAGCAAATGGTGACGACCGCATGCGCCTGGGTTGGGTGGATCGAGCCGTCCAATTGCTTCCAAGAAAATCATTAAAGCCGCAAGTGAATACGGGTGCCCGGTTGGCGGACGAGAATGCGCGGCCCGTGCAGGCCGGTTACCTCAAGCTGACCTTGGGCTATCTGGAGACATTGAGAGTAGTGGATGCGGATGCGGAAGTTCCAATTCTCAAAGAATTCGATATTGAGAAAAAAATAGGCGATGTTCTGTCGCTTCGGTTGCGCGTGGATAAATCCGGCGGCTTGACGATCACGATCGCTGGCGAAGAGATCTTTAAGGGGACCTTGACGGCCGCCAGAACCGTTATCGCCAGCGCTTCTACCGGTCAGCCGGAATCAGAGGCCGCCGCGATCATGGATCCGCTCGCGGCTCTCGATGAATTCAAGGCGAGTCTGAAACAAGCCGAGACGCAAATCGGCGAACTTCAGCCGTATCAATTCTCCTCGGTGCTCAAGGCCTTTGTGTTTGAGTCCGGCGTGAAAGATATCATGAAGGATTTCCTTGTGCGGTTGATG
>JAGVCY010000195.1 GCA_020058965.1 Candidatus Omnitrophota bacterium
CGTCGCTCGCATACCGAAGAGTATGTGTCGCTCCGCGCGCCTTGCATCTGAGCACTTTCTGACGATTTTTAGGTAAGGGCTTGGGGCTGACTGGCGGCGCTTCGCGCCCTGTGTTGGTTCGCACCATTTATGATGCTGATTGGCGGCGCTTCGCGCCCTGTGTTGGTTCGCACCATTGCTGATTGGCGGCGCTTCGCGCCCTGTGTTGGTTCATACCTTGGGGGTTAATTTTATGAAATCTAAAAAGGTGATTGCGGGTCAGCCGACGATTACGGTTATTATTGAGATCCCTAAGGGGAGCCGGAACAAGTATGAGTTTGATAAAAAAACCGGTTTTATCAAATTTGACCGGATGCTTTTTTCGGCGGTGCATTACCCGTCGGACTATGGGTTCATTCCGGAGACGCTGGCGCAGGACGGGGACCCGCTGGACGCACTGGTGCTGGTGTGGGAGCCGACATTTCCTGGGTGTTTGATCCAGGCCAGGCCGATCGGATTGTTTAAAATGTGGGACGAGAAGGGGCCGGACGAGAAGATTCTGTGCGTGCCGATTCATGATCCGCTCTGGAATCACCTCAAGTCGCTCGATGAGTGCCCGCCGCATCTCCTCAAAGAGATCGAGCACTTTTTTAAGATTTACAAGGATTTGGAAGACAAAAAAACCGGAGTGGAGGGCTGGCAGGATTTAGACGCCGCTCTCAAAATTATCGATCAATCCAGAACCCGCTACCGCGCATCGCAAAAAAAGACGCCGTCGAAGCCCTACGCGCTCAAGCGAAAACTCCGTTAGGCCGCAGAACTGTTAGGCCTCGGATCCATTTTCTTCCTGTGCCGCCGTCTGCGCGGCGCCGCGATCCAAAAAATATCCCAGGTCGACCTGCTCCCCCGCCCGCGTCATAAAATTCACAATAATGAAGTTCACCTCAAAGGGCAGGTGCTTGGCCTCGTTGTACCATTCGGCATCGCGCCGGAGCCGCCGACTAAGACTTTCGGCCGATTCGTGATCACAATAAACCGCCGCGATCGCAAATTCATGAGAACCCACGCGAGCCAGCACATCCGAATCTCGGAAGGAATGGCGCAGAATCCTCGTCGCCGCCAGCACGGATTGAACCGCACCCTCCTGTCCGCGCTGAGCTAGGATTTTTTCCTGTCCTTGAATCTTGACATAAAACATCACGAAGTCTTTTTGAAGCCGCTTGCTGATCTTGAGCTGATGGTCCACCAGCGCCAAAAAAGCCGGCCGATTGTATAAACCCGTCAAGGGATCTTTGAGGTTTGCCTGCCGTGCTTTTTTGATCAGCGCGTACCGCTCGATGGCGTAACGGATGGCGCGGCTCAGGATCTGGAGGTTCATGTCATTTTTATGAACAAAGTCCTGCGCGCCCTCGTGCAAGGCCTCCTCCGCCATCAGTTCATCCTGATGCCCGGTGAGCAGCAAAATCGGCGTTTCCGGCGCGGC
Source organism: Candidatus Omnitrophota bacterium (assembly GCA_020058965.1). Classification (GTDB taxonomy): domain Bacteria; phylum Omnitrophota; class Gorgyraeia; order 2-02-FULL-51-18; family JAGOUK01; genus JAGOUK01. Next base: position 1,463 of record JAGVCY010000195.1, read on the forward strand.
TTTTTTAAGCTGTCTAAAAGTCCCGATCCCCTTGCTGTCCGGGAGCCCCAGATCCGAAACGATCAGATCCGGCGTGTGCTCGGACAAAAATTCCAACCCCTGCTTTAATGTGACCGCGCAATGCACGGTGTAAGATTGCTTTCGGTCGTGCGCGAGCATCGTTCGGATCAGCAGCGCGTCGTCCTGATCGTCCTCAATGACGAGGATCTCGTTGGACTTCGGGTGGGGGGCGGTTTCGAACGGCAGCCGTTCGCACAACTCCTTGAGAATATCGTCCGGCCGGCAGGGCTTGGTGAGATACGCGTCCGCGCCGATCACGCGGCCGATCACGCGGTCCGCTTCGCCCGACTTGGATGTAAACATGATGATGGGCGTTTTGGCTATCTCAGGATCTTCGTGCGCGCGGATCGCCTTGCAAACATCCTCCCCGCACATCTTCGGCAGCCGAAGGTCCAAAAAAACGATATGCGGCTTGGTCTCAATCACCGCGCGCAAACCTTCCTCTCCGTCTTCCGCGATCGCCAGATCACAACCGTCCGGCAGGGCGTGACGAAAAAGCAGGGCGTCGTCAGAATCATCCTCGATCAACAGCACCCGTGGTTTTTGAGCGCTGCCGTTGCTTCTAAATTGTTTCACGCGGCTCCCTTCCGCCCCAAGGCATCGGCGTTTTCGGCTTCCGGTAATGGGTGCTCGGCGACACGGATCCAGTAATTGCACACAACGCTGATCATCTCGACAAGAGATTTAAAATCGTGCGGCTTGGTCAAATAGGTGTTGGCGCCTTCCTGATAGGCGCGATTAATATCCCCCGGATATCGGGAAGTCGTAAAAACAATGATCGGAATTTTTTTCAGCTCCGGGTGTGCTTTAAGTTGTTTGAGCACTTCGCGGCCGTCCTTTTTAGGCATCCGCAAATCGAGCAGAATAAATTGCGGATACACCGCCGCGCCCCCCGTCGCCGGGGACGGATCGAGCAAAAGCGGCAAAACCCCCTCCCCGTCCACCGCCCGCGTCACAAAAACCGCGTTCCCGGATTCTTCAAACGCGCGCTTCAGCAGAACAAAATCATCATCGTCGTCTTCGCAGACCAGAACCCATGGCGTGATCTCGGAATGCTTCATGATGATTTTTCTCCAGGCGCCGGCGCCCCGCGCAGCTCGATGATAAATTTGGCTCCCTCATTCGGACGGCTTTCGGCGCGTATCTGCCCTCCGTGTCTCATCACGATCCGGTGGCAGATCGCCAGACCGACTCCCGTGCCGTCATACTCATCCCTTCCATGCAGCCGCTCGAACGGCTGAAAAATTCTCTCCGCGTATTTGATGTCAAAACCGATGCCCGCGTCCGCCACCTCGACCGCCACCCAACCGGGCCTCGACGCAGGCACGGTCCCGATTTCAACCTTCGGACATTCGTTCTTTTTTCTAAATTTGAGAGCGTTGGACAATAAATTCTGAAACAACTGCCGCATCCGATGCGGGTCGGCCAGAACCCTCGGCAAAGACCCCGTCTTCACCTCCGCCTTCGACTTCAAAATCGCCAATTCCAAGTCCCCGAGCACCCCTTTAACCACCGCGCTCAAGTCCACCTCCTCCAACTGCGGCGACTCGCGCGAAACCCGCGCATACATCAACAGCGCTTCGATCAACTCCTGCATCCTCACCACCGACCGCTGCATCCGATCGATGTAGTCCCGCGCCGTGTGATTGAGCTGATCGTTGCACTCCGTTTTAAGAAGTTCCCCAAATGCCATGACCTTCCTCAGCGGCTCCTGCAAGTCATGCGACGCCACGTAGGCGAACTGCTCAAGCTCCATATTGCTCTGTCGCAGCACTTCGGTGAGTCGCCGCTCTTCCTCGGAGCGCTTTTTGTCGGTGATGTCCTCCGAAATTCCCAGCAAGTAGAGCGGCCGGCCCTCGCGGTCCAAAACGGGGATTTTTTTGGTATGCAGAATTCTTTGGCCCTTGACCCGCGTATTGATCGGTTCCTCAAAGATATCGACGACTTTGCCCGCGTCCAGGGTTTCGCGGTCTTTCCGGATAAAAAAGTCCGCCTCTTCCCTTGGAAAAAAGTCGTAGTCGTTTTTTCCAAGCATCTCCTCGCGCGAATACCCAAGCAGTTCTTCGCCCGCGCGATTAAATCGGACAAAGCGCAAACTCTTGGCATCCTTGAGAAAAATCATGTCGGGGATGTTTTCGATGATGGAATCAAGGTAGGAATTAACTTGGCGAAGTTCGCTTTCGGCGCGCTTGCGCTCCAGAATCTGCGCTCGAAGGGCCTCGTTGGCTGCACTCAACTCGACGGTGCGTTCGCGAACCCTCATCTCAAGACTGTTCTTGACCTTGGTGAGCGCCTCGTCCGAAAGTTTACGCGCGGCCTCCTGAGCAGAAAGGTTCTTTTCGAGTTCTTGAACCTGCTCCGCGAGACGCCGGATATCGCTTCCGGGCGGAAGCTCATTTGGCTTATCCCATGGCCATGTGGGCATCCTGACTCCCTCCAGTTAACTCTATTATAGCCCTATAACCATTCATCGGTATAATAGCCGCATGATTCCAACCGAAAACCGTTTTTCCCGTAGAACCGACTGGCCGGCGCACCCGAATCGCATGGCCGAGCTCACCGAAAAGCTCCGAAATGAAAAAGAGGCCGCTGCTCTTACGGATCTCACCGAATCCAATCCGACCCGCTGCGGATTTGATTTTTCAGCGGCGGGTTGGCTCGACGCGTTCCAGGATCCGGACAATCTCGCCTACGCGCCGGACCCGCGCGGTCTTTTAAAAGCCCGCGAGGCCGTTGCCGGCTATTACGCGGCCAAAGGGGTCAGCGTCAACCCTGATCAAATCATCCTCACCTCCGGCACGAGCGAAGCCTATAACTTTTGTCTACGCCTATTGACCCACGCGGGCGAAGCGATCATGACCCCTGCGCCGAGTTACCCGCTCATGGATCTTCTGATCCATTTGAACGACATCAATCAGCACCGCTACGCGCTGACTTATCGGGATAAATGGTTTTTTGAATCCGCCAACGCGCGGCTGATGCATCAGCCGCAAGCGCGGGCGCTGGTCGCGGTGCATCCGAACAATCCCACCGGTCACGCGTTTGACGCGGCCGAACGGGACGCGCTCGTCAAATTCGCGATCTCCGAAAATATGGCGCTCATCATCGACGAGGTTTTTTTGGATTACGCGGCGGATCCCAAGGCTTCGTTCGCGTCGGAACAGCGGGTGCTGACCTTCACGCTGAGCGGCATTTCAAAAATTCTGGGCTTGCCCCAGATGAAGCTGTCCTGGATCGTCGTCAGCGGCCCCGAATCCGAACGGCGCGAAGCCCTTCGGCGGCTTGAGATCGTCGCGGATATTTTTCTCTCGGTGAGCGGCCCCGCGCAAAACGCGCTCGCAACCTGGCTCACCCGCGCGCCCGAAGTCCACGCCCGGATCCGCGAACGCGTCCAAAAAAACCGCCGTTCTCTCGAGCGGGCGTTTAAGGATCATCCCAAGGCGGAATTACTTCACAACTCCGGCTGCGATTCCTGGACCGCCGTTCTCCGCCTCCCCGATAATCCCGATGATGAGGCCGTTGCCTACCGCCTTCTCGAAGAACATCATCTCCTGGTCCATCCGGGCTACTTCTACGATTTCCAAGCCGGCCAACACCTGGTCGTCTCCCTGCTCCCGCCCGATCCCATCTTCGCCCCCGCCGCGCTCGTGCTCGCCTCGGCTCTCCGGTAACCCTTCCGCCCCTCCCACCCGCTGATTGTCGACAAATTTTCTGATATACTTTGCTTTCTATGAACAAGCAAAAACCCGAATCCGCGCCCAAAACGGTCTGGCAATTCATCGATGAGAACGGGTCGTTCAGACTCGATAACCCCGGTCGGTTCAGCCGGCTTTATTTTCCGCTGGCGAACGAAGCGGGGATGCTGGCCAGCATCACACCCAAACTCAAGGGCGACACGAAGATAGGCCAGGACGCCTTTTTGACCTTGCCCGTCTCCTCCGAAGATCTGCATAATTCCAAGGCCAACCGTAATTTTTGGGTCATCCAGGACGGCCGGCATATCTGGTCCGCGGCCGGCGTTTCAAAAAATAAAAAAGATTACACCGACCTCGTCACCGTGGAAGCGGGTCAGCTTTGGCACAAGCTCACGCGTGACAACCAAACGCTAAAGCTCAAGTCCGAGATCACCAACTTCATCCCCACTTCCGGCGAACGCGTCGAAGTGATGATCGTCTCGATCGAAAACACTGGCACCGCCGAAACCGAGCTCGAGACCTGGACGGCCGTTCCTATATATGCCCGTTCGGCGGACAACCTGCGGGACCATCGCCATGTGACCTCGCTCCTCCACCGCATCGAAGCGCACGACAACGGCGTCCTCGTCACCCCGACCATGACCTTTGACGAACGCGGCCATCACATCAACCACATCACCTACTCGGTGCTCGGTGCGGACGGGCATGGCCGCGCGCCCGAATACATTGTTCCGACCGTCGAGGCCTTCATCGGGGAAGGCGGCAGTTTTGAATATCCCAAATGCATTTTTGAGGCCGGCCAGCCCAATGAGAACGCCCGCCACAGCATCCAGGGCAAGGAAGCGATGGGCGCGATGCGCTTTGCCAAAACAAAGCTCAAGCCGGGGACGCGCGCGGAATACATCATCCTGTTGGGCGTCGCCGAAGACAGGGCGGAGATCTCAAATTGGCTCTACCGCTTTGCCTCCTCCGAAAAAGCTCATGACGCGCTAGAGCAGACCAAGGCCTTTTGGCTCGCCAAATCCTCCCAGGTCGTCTTTAAAACGGCGGACCCGGTGTTCAACGGCTGGCTCCGTTGGGTCGGACTCCAACCCGTTTTTAGAAAGATCTTCGGTTGTTCCTTTTTACCTGACTTCGATTACGGCCGCGGCGGCCGCGGGTGGCGCGACCTTTGGCAGGACTGTCTGGCGCTGCTCCTCACCCACCCCGAAGAAACGCGCGATGTGCTCCTGCACAATTACGGCGGTGTCCGCATCGACGGGTCCAACGCGACCATCATCTCGGCGGGTGACCATAAGTTCATCGCCGACCGCAATTCCATCACCCGCGTGTGGATGGATCACGGCGTGTGGCCGTTTGTCACAACCGAACTTTATTTGCATGAATCCGGCGACATGGACTTTTTGTTTAAAAAAGCGCCTTATTTCCGCGACACTCAGCAATCCCGCGCCGCCCAAAAAGACGCGGATTGGAATGAGGAGTACGGCACCAAGCTCAAGACCAAATCCGGTAAGGTGTATCAGGGGACGCTGATCGAGCACATTCTGATCCAGCACCTGGTTCAATTCTTCAATGTGGGTGTTCACAACCATATCCGGCTGGAATGTGCCGATTGGAACGACGGCCTGGACATGGCTGCCGAAAAAGGCGAAAGCGTCGCCTTCACGGCCTTTTACGCAGGCAACCTGCGCCGCATCGCGTCGGTGCTCGATTATCTCGCCCAGGCCAAAAATTTAAAGACGCTGGAACTGGCCAAGGAACTTTTGATCCTGCTCGACTCCGCCGGCAAGAACAAGCCCGCGTATCACAATTCCGCCTACAAGCGCGAGACGCTCGAGCGTTACTACAAATCGGTTCAACCCGAGATCTCCGGCAAAACCCGCAAGTTCAAGGTCGCGGCGCTGATCCAGGACTTAAACGCCAAAGCCGATTACCTCACCCGCCATGTGCGTGTGAAGGAGTTCATCAAGGTGAAGTCCGGTCATGAATTTTTTAACGGCTACTACGACAATCAGGCGAAGCGGGTGGAGGGCGATCACCCGAGCGGCGTGCGGATGACGCTGACCGGTCAGGTGTTCGCGGCCATGAGCGGCGTCGCCGATCATAACCAGGTCCAGCAGATCATAAAGTCAGTCCGCAAATACCTGATGGACCCGGTGCTCGGCGGCGTGCGGCTCAACACGGACTTTAAACAAATTCAGCCCGATCTCGGCCGCGCGTTCTCCTTCGCCTACGGCGAAAAAGAAAACGGCGCCTTCTTCAACCATATGCAGGTGATGTACGCCAACGCGCTGTACAAGCGGGGGTTTGTGCAGGAAGGTTACGAAGTCATGCGCGGTATTTTTAAGATGGCGGTGACGGTCGAGAACAGCAAGATCTATCCGGGACTGCCGGAGTACTTCAACTCCGAAGGCCGCGGGATGTACCATTACCTGACCGGCAGCGCGAGCTGGTACTTCATGACACTTTTGACCGAAAGCTTCGGCGTGAAGGGCCACTTTGGCGACCTCCTGATCGAACCCAAGCTGGTGGCGGATCAGTTCCAGAACACGGCCGTGATCTCGGTCACCGCGCCCTTCGCCGGCCGTAAACTACAGATCGTGTACCGCAATCCTAAAAAACTCTGCTACGGCAATTACCGGATCGCTTCCGCCGTTCTCAACGGTGAAAAAGTAGACTCCCAGCTGGCCGCACAGGACGCCTGGCTCATCGCCAGGTCAACGCTCGAAAAACTTTCATCCGACGAAGTGCACACGCTCGAAATATCCCTTGAGGTTAAACCTCGCACCACTCAAGACCCCACGATCTACACCAGTCCGACCCTTCCAGTCAGTCGCCCGCAAAAAGAATCCGGCGTTCCGGCGATTAAAAAACTCTTCGATACGTTTGTTCATAATAAAAGCTCCTCATAATATGCGCCAAAAAA
>JAGVCY010000098.1 GCA_020058965.1 Candidatus Omnitrophota bacterium
ACTAAGTTCGCTCAAAAACCGCAACGCCGCAGACGCGGCTTTTTCAGCGAACCTAGACTAGGTCGGCGACTTTTTTGAGGACGTCGATGTACGTGATGATGCCGGCGAGTTTTTTGGTCTGCGAGGAAATGATGGGGATGCATGCGTATTTTCCGCGCGCCATTGTGAGCGCCGCGTCCCTGAGCGTATCTTCGGGAAAAAGCAAAGCCGGTTCCTGCGTCATATGCTGACCGACTTTCATGGCCGATAATTCATCCTTGTCATAGAACCAGCTGGCACTATTTTCCTTGGGCGGATAGCACTTGTTCAAGTCGGTATGGGTGAATACGCCGATGACCTGACCGTCCTGGTTCACCACCGGTAAATGCCGAATGTTGTAGAGGCGCATCAGCTGATAGGCCTCATACAGACTGTCCTGCTCGTTGACCGATTTGGGGTTGGAAATCATGAATTCGCGGATCAGGGTGGTTTTGTTCATGTGGCTATTGTACTAAAAAAACAGAGGGCGCGGAATGACTGTGCTGAAGAACGCGGCAAAGAGCGGGACGGTGAAGCTGATCTCTTGGAATGTGAACGGAGTGCGGGCGGCAGTAAAGGCCGGGCTGAGGGATTTTGTCGCTCGCGAGAATCCGACGATTCTGTGCTTGCAAGAAACCAATGCGCCGGCGGGCGGGATGCGGCTGGATCTGCCTGGTTATCATGAGTTTTGGAACAACGCGGTCAAGCCGGGTTACTCAGGCACGGCGATTTTTTCTAAAGAAAAACCGATGGCGGTGACGGCGGGACTCGGGATCAAAAAGCATGACGGTGAGGGACGGGTGTTGACGGCGGAATTCCGCGATTTTTTTGTGATCAGCGTGTATGTGCCCAATTCCAAGCGCGGGCTGGAACGGCTGCCGTATCGGACGCGGGAGTGGGATCGAGATTTTTTGACATACGCGCTAAAATTAGAGAAACGGAAGCCCGTTATCTTTTGCGGGGATCTGAATGTCGCGCACCGTGAGATCGACCTGGCCAACCCAAAGGCCAATGTCAAAAATCACGGGTTCACGCCCGAGGAGCGGGCCGGGTTTGACGCGATGCTGGCGGCGGGCTTCGTGGACAGTTTTCGGGAGTTCGAAAAAGGTCCGGGCCATTACACCTGGTGGAGCCGGCTGAGCGATTGCCGGGCGCGCAATATCGGCTGGCGCATCGATTATGTGATCGTATCGCCGAAATTACGCCCGCGGCTCAAAAGAGCGTATATACTGAAAGATGCGAAAGGTTCGGATCATTGCCCCGTGGGTATCGAATTCAGGTAGCTCGCAACACAAGGAATCGAGGTATGAACGGAAACAAAGATTATTACAAGGTTCTCGGAGTGGCGGAGGGGTCTTCGGAGGCGGACATGAAATCGGCCTATCGTAAGCTGGCGCTCAAGTTCCATCCGGATAAAAACCCCGGCAACAAAAGCGCCGAAGAAAAATTCAAGGAAATCTCCGAGGCGTATTATGTTTTGAGCGATAAAAAGCGGCGGGAAGAGTACGATCTGTCCCGAAAGGGCGGGTTCGGCGGTTCCTATCAGGGGGCGCAGGGTTTTGATCCCAATGAGTTCATGCACGCGTTCAGGTCCGGCGGCGGCCGATCGGGGGCGCGCGGCGGCGGGTTCGGGGCGTTTGAAGATATTTTGGGGGATTTGTTGCGCGGGCAGCAACGCTACGAAGAGGCGGAGCCGGAGCAAGAGGGTCGTGAGGACACCGATATTCAGACGGAAGTCGCGGTGCCGGCGGCGCTCACGCAAAAAGGCGGCGAGGTGAAATTTAAGACGCGGTCGGGTCAGCAATTTACGGTCAAGGTCCCCAAGGGCATTAAGGACGGGCAAAAACTGCGGCTTGCCGGACAGGGCCGCGTGTGCCGCTGCTGCGGGAAGAACGGGGACTTGCTGGTGGGGATCAGGATTAAGAAATAGCGGGTCGGGAGGCCAAATGGCGCAATTTGATAAATTTACGGTGAAGGCGCAAGAGACGGTTCAAAAATCCGTTCAGCTGGCTGAAGAGTATCAGCAGCAGGAGGTTGGGGCGGAGCATTTATTTTTGGCGCTTTTGTCCGTTCCGGATACGATCGCCGAAGGAGTTTTGAAAAAGTGCGGCGTAGACACGGGCGCGTTGATCGACGATCTGGAAGCCGCACTCAAGGACAAGCCGCGGGTCCAGGGCGAGAGCGTTGAACGCTACCTTTCAGGGCAGGCCAAGGCCATCCTGAGTCGGGCGGAAGCGGAAGCACGCGATCTGAAGGATGACTTTGTCAGCGTGGAACATTTACTGCTGGGAGTCATTCAAGAAGCGAAAGAACCGACCGCCGCGATCGTTCGCAAATACAAAATCACCAAGTCAGCTATTTTGACCGCGCTTAAGGATATCCGCGGGTCGCAGCGGGTGACGGATCAAGACCCGGAGTCCAAGTTTCAGGCGCTGGAAAAGTACGGACGGGGTCTGACGGAACTGGCTCGCAAAGGCAAATTGGATCCGGTCATCGGCCGCGATCAGGAAATTCGCCGCACGATCCAAGTGCTTTCGCGCCGAACCAAAAATAATCCCGTGCTCATCGGCGAACCCGGAACAGGCAAAACAGCCATCGTCGAGGGCCTCGCCAAGCGCATCACCGACGGGGATGTGCCCACGACGCTCAAAAATAAACGTCTCATCTCGCTTGATTTGGGCGCGCTCATCGCCGGCGCCAAATACCGGGGCGAATTTGAAGACCGCCTCAAGGCCGTGCTCAAAGAAATTCAAGCCAAAGGCAGTGAAGTGATACTTTTTATCGACGAACTGCACACGCTGGTCGGCGCGGGCGGGTCGGAAGGCGCGATGGACGCTTCCAATATGCTGAAGCCCGCTCTCGCGCGCGGCGAGCTGCGCTGTGTCGGCGCGACGACGCTGGATGAATACCGCAAGCATATCGAAAAAGACAAGGCGCTTGAGCGCCGCTTTCAGCCGGTGATGGTGACGGAGCCCACGCCGGAGGACGCGATCACGATCCTGCGCGGGCTTAAGGACAAATACGAGGTGTATCACGGCGTGCGGATCAAGGACGCGGCGATTTTGGCGGCCGTGACGCTCTCACATCGCTATATTTCGGATCGATTTTTACCCGATAAGGCGATCGACCTCATCGACGAGGCGACTTCGAAGTTGCGGATCGAGATTGACAGTCTTCCGACCGAGATCGACGACCTCGAGCGGCGCATCACTCAGCTTGAGATCGAGAGGCAGGCGCTTCAAAAAGAAAAAGACGCGGACGCGCGCGGCCAACTGGACAAAGTCCTGCGCGAGATCGCCGAGCTTAAGTCTCAGGCAGACACGCTGAAGGTGCGCTGGAAGCGCGAAAAAGAAATCATCGACCGGATCCGCAAAGCCAAAGCCGATATGGAGCAGGCCCGCGCGGAAGAGGAGCGGTTCGAGCGCGAGGGGAAGCTCGATCGTGTCGCCGAGATCCGTTACGGCCGGCTGAAGGAACTTGATAAGGTGATCGCGGCCGAAAACGCGAAGCTCGCGGATGTGCAGAAAGCGGGCAAGATGCTGAAGGAAGAAGTGGACGAGGAAGATATCGCGGAAGTCGTCTCCAAGTGGACCGGGATACCCGTGTCCAAGCTGATGGAGGGCGAAATGCAAAAGCTCGTCCATATGGAGGACGAACTTTCGCGCCGGGTGATCGGGCAGGACGAGGCCGTGCACGCGATCGCCAACGCGATTCGCCGGTCGCGCTCGGGCCTGGGTGATGAGCGTCGGCCGATCGGTTCGTTTATTTTTCTCGGGTCGACCGGCGTGGGCAAGACGCATCTAGCCAAGTCGCTGGCGTGGATACTTTTTAATGACGAAAACGCGGTTGTGCGCGTGGATATGTCCGAATACATGGAAAAGCATTCGGTCTCGCGGCTCATCGGCGCTCCGCCCGGCTATGTCGGGTTCGAGGAAGGCGGTCAGCTGACCGAAAAAGTCCGCCGCCGTCCGTATTCGATCGTGCTCATGGACGAGATCGAAAAGGCGCATCCGGATGTTTTTAATGTTTTGCTTCAGATACTTGAGGACGGGCGGCTCACGGACGGACAGGGCCGAGTCGTGAACTTTAAGAACACGGTGGTGATCATGACCTCAAACGTGGGAAGTCATATTTTGCAGGAAGCCGAAAAAATGACCGAAGCGGTGAAGGATCAGGTCAAAGCGGAACTGCGGCGCTTGTTCCGGCCCGAGCTCTTGAACCGCATTGATGACATCGTGGTGTTTAACCGTTTATCCGAAGCGGATCTGGTAAAAATTGTTGATATCCAGACGGCGGAATTGGCCCGCAAGGTTGAGTTGCGCGGGATGAAGCTTATCCTTTCGAAGGAAGCCAAGACCAAGCTCGCCGAAGAGGGGTATGACCCCGTGTTCGGCGCCCGTCCTCTACGGCGCCTGATCCAGCAGAAAATCCAGGACTCTCTGGCACTGGAGATCCTTAAAGGCTCGATCAAGCCGGGACAAACCGCGACCGTTGCCGTGGATAAAAAGGGTGAGTTCGAATTAAAGGTCAGCTAATTTGACCGGAGATATTTGGAGATTTAGAATATCCGCCATGTTTAAAAAATCACGAATACTTTTTTTGGCAGTTGCTCTGTCGATGGGATGTTTGTCCGCAGTTGGTGCCGAGCCTCTTAAGCAGGAACAGTCGGCGGACGCGGCGGGGGCCGATTCTCGTGAGCGGATGACGAACGCGGACTTTCCCACTCAGCTGCGTCCCGAGCCGGACAGTTTGAAGTCGCTCGCCAAAATTCCTCCCGGCACCCCCGTTACCGTTTCGGACATGCG
>JAGVCY010000281.1 GCA_020058965.1 Candidatus Omnitrophota bacterium
CGTACGCATCCGAACGGTACACCTGGGGTCTGTCATTGAACACAACCGCATAGCGCGCTCCGACTTTGAGCGCTTCCTGGCTCATCTTGAGATGTGTTCCCGCGGTCAGCCTAAAAGCCTCCGCCCATTTCGCGGCCTCATCGGCAAATCGTGGCGAACCCGCGATCGCGTACGCCCCCAGGTTTTCCTTCCAACTCGCGACATCATCCGCCTGCCTTGCGCGCCGATCGCGCCATTGGGTCGCCTCAAACGCGATCCATCGGTTTAAGCGCGATTGAGGAAACACCAGAAGTTTTTTATAAAAATCTAGCTTTTCATAAGACGCGGCGGGTGGACGGAGATTCACATGCTGGTATACCTCGAGCCCAGTTTTCCTGCGATAGTAATGCCAATCATCTCTCAAATCATTTGAATCGGTAAAAAAATCCAGGATCAGGTCCGGTTGGTACTTCATGCCATAGTTCATGAGAAGTTCGTACTCCCGAATCGCCCCATTGCCCGACCCGCCCAGTTTGATCACCTCAACTCGGCGGCCAGAACCGGCGATATCCGGATCACGGTTTATGGCGTCTTCGACCAAACGAACAAACCCTTGTTCCAGCGGAACCTGAAGCGCTTCGACATAGGAGTCGCCGACCATCAGCACCCGGTAAACACCCGTCGGCTTATCCGTCGCGTGCTCGCGGTCAAATTGCGTGATCGAATTGGTCGTGATCGGCGTCGCGTATTCCAGCGCCTGTCCCATATTGCCGTGCCATTGCGTGCGGCTGTTCGGCAGGTACAGCAGGTTCACATTGCCATAAATCTCTTTCGTCACATAGCCGGGAGCCTCGTGCCCCATCAGCCGGAGCGCCGCTTCCGCCGCGCCGACCAACATCAGCGACACCAAACAAAACAAAGCCCCATTAACCAAAAAGTGCTTAAGTTTAGACATCAGTGCCGCTATTATACAATCCTTCCGTATGCAAACCACGCTATAATACGCCCATGATCGAACTTTCTACGCCGCAGTTGGGATGGGCTCGACCTGCCGCTTTGGGTGTTCTCCTGCTCTATGCGGTTTTTGGCTGGTCCGGTCTAAGGCTGCAGTCCATCACCTATGACGAGCCCGCTCATTGGCGGTACGGGATCCAGGTCCTCCGCGGCGACTCCACCCGATTTGATGACAGTAAAATGCCCGTGACCGCGCTCAATGCGGCCGGCATGACGCTCGCCCAAAAGCTTTTCCCGACCCAATTGAAGACCGGACTAGGCCTCCTCCAGGCGGCCCGAATTCCGACGCTCCTGGCGGCGTGCCTTTTGGGATGGATCGTTTTTTCCTGGGCCGGAGCCCTGTACGGGGCGGGGGCCGCGCTGACCGCTCTCGTATTTTTTGTCCTTGATCCGAATCTTCGCGCTCATTCCCAATGGGTCACCACCGATCTTTATGCCGCGCTTGGCATCACGGCGGCACTGTACGCGTTTTGGAATTATCTCCGGCGACCCAACTCCCTTCAAGCCGTTTTGGCCGGCGCGCTACTTGGCGCGGCTCAGCTGGCCAAATTCACTTCGGTGTATCTCTATTTTTTATTACCCTTGATCGCAGTTGTTTATTTTTTTACACACAAAACGGACCAACAAAATCGCCCAACCCCGTCGGCCATCAAGATCCTGGTCCATGCGCTTTTGATCACGGCGATAAGTCTGTCGGTCTTGGCGGCAGGCTATCTCGGCAATGGCTGGGGCACTGCGCTCAACGGATATGAATTCAAAAGCGCTTTGTTTTTATCCCTGCAGGATCACGCGGGGGTCCTCGCCCAAGTCCCGCTGCCCTTTCCCAAGCCGTTCATCGAGGGCCTGGACTGGGTGCGCTTCTACGAGCAGACCGCGTCCGGCCGCGGTCCGTCGTATTTGTGGGGACAGGCGGCTCAGGGTTCGATCTCCAATTACTACGCCTGGGTTTTTGGGCTTAAGGTTCCGCTGGGAGCGCAGATCTTGTTTTTGTGGGCGCTCGTAAGCTGGGGGCTCCGTCAGCTGGGGCGACGAGGTCGGTCCAACGGCGCGGTTGTGCTCGTCCTTCCGATGATATTTTTTGCGGTGTACTTTAATTATATTTGCGAAGCGCAAATGGGGATCCGGATGATCCTGCCGATTTTTCCGCTGTTGTATATTTTGGCGGCTTCGGTCATGGCAAATTTGGCGGGCAGTAAGGCGAAGTTTGTTTGCGTGGGTGCGCTGGCCGGATGGGCCGCGCTTTCGTCCCTCTCCTCCCATCCTCACGAATTATCATACTTTAACGAACTGGCGGGCAAACCCAAGCGGTACTTTAGAATTCTTGCGGATTCCAACCTGGAGTGGGGTCAAAACACGCTTTTCATCAAGGAATATGCCAAAAAAAACCCCGGGCTTCAGATCGATCCGATCCGCCCAAGACCCGGACGCGTCGCGATCTCCGCCAACTTTTTGACCGGGATTGTTCTGCCTGAACGCTTCGCCGCGACCCGCCGCATCCTCGCCCCGCTTGAGCCCGCAGGCTCCATCGCCAACGGCGCCTACTTGGTTTATGATTTGTCTTCCGGGGATCTTACTTAAGCTGACGGCTCATATACTCAATCCAGCGCGCCGCTGCAGGGCTCTCTAAGACACTTTCAAGGTCATACAACTTAATTTTGAGCGGAACAAGGCCTGGATAAAGATGGCGATTTGCGTTGGGGTGATCCCATTCAGCCACCGGCGTCATTTGGTCCAGAAGGGGCTCAGACTCTCCCGAGTGATAAAAAACACCGTCAATATCGGATGTGATCAGGTAACGAACGAGTCCCTTTTGATAAGCGGCCTGAATGGCCGGCCAATTGTACAACCGCACCACACCCTTTGCGTTCACCGGCGCCGCCTTACTTCCAACCAGTATCGGAAGGCTGCCGGTCACAACTCCCGACTTAAAATCCTTATAGCGGTTGATCGGAAATCCGGTGATCACCCGGCGTCGGTCGATCCCCCGTTGATCAAGATATTGAATGATCGGATCCACGCTAAAAGTTGCCTGTGTCACCGCCAAGCACTTTTCCACACCAAAAAAAGCATAAACCATCAAAACTCCCGCCAGGATCCATCGAAACGGCCTGGCGCCCGCCCGCCAGGAAGTTTCGATCGCGTAGGACACCAGCACCGTCACCGGCAGCGCCGACCATAATAATATTCTGGGAAAAAACGGCTGGATCCCAAGAGCGGCAAGCAGCGCCATCGCCGCTAATCCAAATATCAAAAACCCCGCGAACATTCTCGCCGGTCGGTCCCGCCGCATCAGCGACAGAATGGCTCCGGCAGCGACTCCAATCACCAGAACCCCGCTTCGGAACCACCCGCCCTCCTGTAGAGAAAAAGCAAATCCGCCAATGTAGCTTGCCTCGCGAAAGACATAAGACGGCCCCAGATGATAATAAGCACGCGTGCCGGTTCCGTATTCATAAATTGACGCGAAGTAGGTCATCGGCCTCAACTCGGAATGGATCGCAAACCAGGCCAGCAAATACGCTTCAAATGCGATATAAGTCAGTGCCGCTCCGGCGCCAAGCAGGAGCAAGGCGCCTAAGCTCGAAATCTTCGGCCGGCCCCATGCGCCGTTGGCATGCCCGATCAGCAGCATCGGAATGAGCAATCCAGCCAGAATAATTCCGCTGGCATTTACGATCACCAGCATGCCGCTCAACGCACCGGCCAAAAGGTACAGCCACCGTTTTCCCCGTTTGATCGCCTCCAAAAAAACAAGCAACGCCAAAGCAATAAAAAAGTAGTGCAGGGTCGTGTAATACAGGATCTTCGCGTAGGTGAGCGGAAAGTCATACAGAACAAAAAAAGCCGCCGCGATCCACGCCGCCGCCGGCGAAACCACCTTGTGCACGATCCTCACCGTCAATCCGATACTCACCAAACCGATGACGGCCTGAAAATAGTAAGGTGCGTCCAACGATTGAAAAAAGTGCGTGAAGATTCGTGAAAAAAAGTAAAGGAGAGGTGTTAGAAGTTGAAAGTGATAGGCGCGATTTTCATCGGAGGAGGCTCCCAACGCCCCGGACAAATGAGCAAAATAGAAATAACAGGCTAATCCCGTAAGAACCAATGCCAAAAGCAGCCGGGAAATAGCGAGAAATGTTCTTTTCAGAAGATCCCTTAACCGCGTTTGCTGAGGTACTTAAGAACATCCTTGATCGAAACGATGCTCATGGGGGTGCCGTCGGGATTCATGACGGGCACATGGCGGAACCCGCCCATCGCCATTTTGCTGATGACGACGGCGATCGGGTTTTCGGGGCGGACAAATTCGGGGTTGGACGTCATCACCTCTGCGGCTTTGACCTTCGACAGATCTTTTTTCTTACCGGCGACTCGGGACAAGAGATCGCGCTGGCTGATGATGCCGACCAACTTACGCTGTTTGAACACGAGAACGCAGTCTTTGTGTTCCTTTTTTAAAATCTCTACGATCTGAAGCACCGAGTCATCGCTGTCGCAAACCAGCAAGTCCTTGCCGGTCACGAGCTCCGAGATGGGCTCGGTAAGCATGACTTTTTGCATTTTTTCGCCGCGTTTGAGGCCGGGAATATTCTGTTGCATCAGCGAATGGAAGCATTTCGGACAACGATCCGCGCCGAGGATGTAATCGGCTCCGCATGAAGGGCATTTTAAGTCGGACATTTACTTCACCGTCCAGGTTTCGCTGCCGTACACGAGCTTCTTCAGGTCGCCCGGGCCTTTTTCGGCCATGATCTGCTTCATCTGCTGGTCCAAAAGGTCATCGTAAGTCGGCCGCTCAATGGAGCGGAACACGCCGAACGGCACGGGCTTTTCCGGATATTGCATCTGCGTCAGCAGGTAGGCGGCGGACGGATCGGCGTCCTTTTCGTTATGAATAAAAAGTTCCTGACCGGCGGCCTGGGCCTCGGCGATATTGACCACTTCGCTGTTCAGACGCTTGATGCGGATCGACTTTTCCTTCTGCTTGCCGAACACAAGGGGCTTGCCGTCCTCAAGGTAGATCATCCGGTCTTCACGGGTGTCCTTGCCCGTGGTCGGCGCGTGCGCCTTGTCGTTAAAAATGATGCAGTTTTGAAAAATTTCAATGAACGACACTCCCTTGTGCAGCAGCGCCCGCTCAAAAGTCGTCTGCATATGCTTCGGATCGGTGTCGAGCGTGCGGGCCACAAAAGTCGCTTCTGAAGCGATCGCCATGCACAGCGCGTTGATCGGATGCTCGATCGAACCGTAGGGGCTGGACTTGGTGACCTTGCCCATCTCGGAAGTCGGCGAGTACTGACCCTTGGTCAGTCCGTAAATCTGATTGTTCACGAGGCAAATATTGATGTCCACATTGCGGCGCAGCGCGTGGATCAGATGATTGCCGCCGATCGAAAGGCCGTCGCCGTCGCCGGTGATGACCCAGACCTTGAGCTTGGGGTTGGCGCATTTGACACCGGTCGCGACGGTGAGCGCGCGGCCATGGATCGTGTGAAAGCCGTATGTATTCATGTAATAAGGAAAGCGGCTGGAGCAGCCGATGCCGGAGACGAACACATATTCCTCGCGCGGCACATTGAAGCGCGCGAGCGTCCGCTGCATCATGGCCAGGATGGAATAGTCGCCGCAGCCGGGGCACCAGCGCACATCGGC
>JAGVCY010000069.1 GCA_020058965.1 Candidatus Omnitrophota bacterium
CACCTGTCGCGGCACGCCTCGCGATGCAAATGGTAGGCATCGCAGAGGCCAGGCGCGCTCGCTCCCATGCGCTCCTCGGCGGGGACACCTCGTCGCGCATGAAGTCCTCCGCAGACAGAACCTCCTGCCGGCGAACCGGCCCTCATCTCATAGAGGTGGGGGCGGTGGTATTGAGCGAGTCGGGATTAAAGATTTTTCTTACCCTTGAATTGCGGCTCTATCCCAAGCATACTTCCCGAGAATAGTTCAGGTCCCTTATAGTGTATAAGTCTAATAGGAGCGCCGAGTTGCGGATTTGTTCGTATAAAAAACCAATTAAATATGTCGCAGGCATTATTCTGGTCGCCTTTCTGGTGCAGGATGTGGCATGGGCTTCGCCTGATCCGGGGGCGTTTCGGCACATCCCGACCCCGAGCGTTTTGTCCCAACCCGTGTCCCAAAGGGAGTTGCTAAAGGACCCGAGTCTCATCCGTGCGCCTTTTGAGTCTTGCATGGTCAAAGAGATCCATCAAGGGACTAACGGCAAGCTTCTCATTCACATCCAAGACGCCCACGCCAACTACTCGGGCCAGCTGAACCTCGCCAAGACTCTCGAGAATTTGAGTAAGACCTACAACATCAATCTCATTCTGGGCGAGGGCTCAGAAGGGGATATGACCTTGGACCGACTTAAGACCATTGCCGACCGAAAGACCTGGCAAATTGCCGCCAAAAGATTTTTGCAAGACGGAGTGATCGTCGGTGAAGAGTATCTCAACCTGACAAGCGACCTGCCGCTCAAGATCATCGGGATCGAAGACCAGAAGCTCTACGACAAGAGTCTGGAGGTCTACGCCAAGCTCACCCGAAACCGGCAGGAAGTTCTGAACTACCTGCATACGATCCGCATCTCGCTCGACCGGCTCAAGAACCGCCTTTATCCCAAAGATCTCCTAAGCTACGAGCAGAAGAAAAAAAATTCCCCGGAAGATATTTCCAAACGCCTGGAATTACTCGAACCCCTGGCCCTATCCCAAAAGATCGATTGGTCCAACTATCCCGAAGCCCGCAAGCTGTTAGATCTAAAGATCCAAGAAAAGTCCTTCTCCTTCGAACATATTGCCCAGGAACAAGAAAATCTCCTCGGCGCCCTAAGACTTAAAGGCAAAGGCCAAGAGGTGGATAAACTCTTAGAATCGCTGAAGAAGTCCTCCGGTTTTTCACAAATGCAACTTTGGGAGGAGCTTTTCCGGATCGCTGAAGACGGAGGAGCGAGTCTAAAAGACTTTCCGCGACTTTTAGATTACCGTAAGTTTATGAAGGCCTTCGGAGGGATCGATCTTGAGCAAGCGCAGGATGAGATCGAGCTTCTGGAAGACGAGATCTACAAACAAAAGCTGCCAGAGGAATCCGCCCGCAGGCTGAAAGCCATCGAACGCTTCCTGGAGCTCTTAGACCGCGCCTACAAGATCCAAATGTCGTCCAAAGATTTTGAAGCGCTCATCCTTAACCGCAAAGACTTTCCGACCGTTCCCTGGCAGGCCTTCCTCAACAACGAACTCTCCAAGCTGAACTACTTTGACGACCTGATCCCATACAAGGCGATCCTCGTAAAAGCCCTCAAACCCCTCTTTGACTTCTATGATCTCGTCGACCAAAGAGACCAGGCCTTCTTCGAACGCTCCATCAAAGCCATGCACGACAACAACCAAAAAACCGCCTTCCTGATCGCGGGCGGTTACCACACCTCCCATCTGACCGAACTCTTAAAGCAAGAAGACTTCTCCTACGTGGTCCTGACCCCCATCGTCCAGACTGAAACCGACATCTCCAAATACGAAAAAACCTTGCTTCAGCCTCTGACCCTAAAGCATACGAACGGCCTGAACCACCCAAACAAAGCAAAAACCCGGGACGCGACCGATACATTGAGAGAATCGTACCTTTGCGGTCTGGATCCCCCGGCAGTTGCCGCCCGCTTGGGCGCATATGGAGCGAAGCTCCCAGTCAATCTAAACATTTCGTCTATCCAAGCCGCGCTCGGTTCCAGGATGAGTGAAACCACCATACAATTGAAAGATGTCCGAGACTTTTATGCATTAAGAGATCTGACGGTGAAGCTCGAAAAAGGTGAAAAAATATATCTCATTGATCGGGATAGACGATATCTGTTAAAGCATAACCTAAATGCGTCCATGAGAAACATTACCTTGGAAGCGGAAGTAATTGAACCAAAAAACTTAGGAGAACCTCACCGGCTACTTAAAATCGTCAACCTATCAGCGATGCAAACTATGGGTTGGGATCCAAATGATTTGGAAATTTTGTGTTCCACCCTACGCTTTGAAAACGATCCAAGATTATTGCAATTAATTCCTATCGCATTTTCACGACATCCATTTTTCGGAAACAACTATGTAATATTTGATTTTAAATATATCGAAGGTAGCACATTCTATGATGCATTTAATTCTATGGAAGTTAAAGACCGTCTTGAATCGGTGGTCAAGCTGATAGTTGAATTAGCCTATGTCCATCGAAAATATAAAATATTTCATGGAGATCTAAATTTAGGCAACTTAATTCTTGATCCTAATGGGTTGGTTGGGCTCACCGATTGGGAATTGACAACCTCACTTGGTTATCGCAATGAAACAATTGATAAAATTAATTCCGCTGCTAAATACATCGATATATTCAAGGTGGGGGCTCTGCTTGCTTATGTCTATGGCTTCGAAAATATAACATTACCGCCCGCTGGACTGTATCCGCGTGATAAGGTTGGAAGCTTCTTCGATGATGTGTCCGTGCGTAACCTTAGAGGCAAGGCAAATATCACTCAGGAGCTGTCCTCAATTCCCGCACCTATTCAAGCGGTTATCCGCAAAGCGGTTCTTGCCGACCCCGCCGCCCATTATGAATCGCTTGATGAACTTCTCGCCGACCTAAAAGCAGCCGAAGTCCCGATGAAAACCGAGCAAACCGATCCCGATCTCGAAAAAGGGGCCAGGTTAGGCGAGAAGTCCAGCGCGCGGATGGCGAATGCGGAAGACGCGTATTTTATTGAGGCATTTACGATGAGAAATAAATTGGAAGTATACGAAGATGCCCCGCTAGTCGGCATAAAAATATTTGAGCTTGATGAAAACCCGTCAGAGTTGATCCCGGCGCATAAATTCAACCTTTTTAAGGACGAAAAAGGTAAGTACTGGTTTTTTGCCGGTATGCACGATTCGGTGATCATCGAGCACGATCCTAAAACGGATGTGTCACTGACATCTTTCGGCCATTATGATTGCGTGAATATTTCTTTTAGAGGGCGGTCCGGAGATAAAGTCATCAAGGGATCGTTCCACATCGCGCAACAAAACCCCGACTTCGTATTTAAAAAATATAAAGCCATTTTAGCTCTCATCCAATCCAAGTCCGAGTGGTCCGATATTGAAATATTCTTGGGAGCTAGTGCAAGTGGATCACATTATGGTTTGGCGGGCTTTCCGTCGAACACGACGGTTGAAGAATTGGAAGGGCTGGCTCTGCAAGCAAGGTGCAGCCGATTTAATTCGTGGGTCAAGCAAAGTGATTGGATGGGCATGGATATTAGTCTCGACGAACAACTGCGGGTTAGGGTGCATCAGGACCTGGGAAAGATTCCGTCTCATGATTCGATGACGGGCGTGGGCGACGGTGAAGGGTTTGTTTATGAACACAGAATATTTTTTACTGCACCCGACACTCCGTCAGGCGGCGATCGAGCCGCCGCGAGGATGGCGGAGCATAAGGTTGAAATTGTCGGCGGGCGCAAGGCAGGAGTTGAGATTCGTTCAGATCAAGCCGGAGCGACTTCCGCAGGTACAGCCCAAAGCGCACCCCTCGAGGCAATTACCGACTTATTTCCGATAGAAAAAGTAACAGGACCCGAGCTGGCTTCGATCAAAAATGGAAAAATCCTGATCGAAGGACCCGGTCCGACCGCCAAGGAGGTTTTGGTCATTCAAAAACTATTAACCGACGCGGATATTTATGTTGTAGACGCCCACTACCCCAATTTGGAAGCAATACAATCCGAGCTTGAAGGCATCGAGAATATTCGGCACGGACGCATCAA
Source organism: Candidatus Omnitrophota bacterium (assembly GCA_020058965.1). GTDB lineage: Bacteria > Omnitrophota > Gorgyraeia > 2-02-FULL-51-18 > JAGOUK01 > JAGOUK01. Next base: position 4,088 of record JAGVCY010000069.1, read on the forward strand.
GCTCTATCACGCGGATTTGGCGGATCTTCCATTTGAGAGCGGATTTTTTGACATGGCCTATTCCAGCTACGTATACGAAACATCTCTTGCCAAAGATGATGGGCATGAGTGGGCTAAAGAACTTCAATGTGTGCTCAAGCCTAACGGCTTGTACTGGTCAATGGGCCAGGACGCTTACTACTTTAACGGCAGGTTTTTGCCTCGCCATGACCAATTTCCGTCCCAGCTCTACATGAATCAAGTATTGCCACAAGTAAGCGAGGCAGTTATCGAGTCCGTAACGATGTCGGACGAAGGATCGCTCGACAAGATTAATCTCGCGGCCGTATTTGGAGACAAACCCTACCGAGTCACATTGGAGGAAAAGGATCGGAGGCCGTTTGATGACCAAACTCGAGTTTTATTTGATGTACTCCTGAATGGTCAAGCCGTATCACAGGTAGTGACTTTTTGGCTTGATCGGAACCAAGGCATTATTCCTAGCAGCAGTTCCGTTCGGTTGAGGATCGAGGAGCGGATGCTAGAGAGAGGTTTTAATCGCCTCATCCAAAGCTGGTCAAAACTACCGACAGAGACCGATGCCAAGCCTATTCCAAACTTCTCAAACAGCGACGAACCGGACGAGTCCGGCGCGCGGATGGCGTTATCCGTTAGGATGCTTAAAGTCATTGAGATCTTGGAAGGCCTCGGCGGCAGCGGAACTTTGACGGATATTGGAAGGAGGCTTGGTTTTAAAAAGTTAAAAGTGAAGACAAGCGATATTTTTGGGTCTCTTCCTCGGAATGTGATCATGGACGAGATCAATCGTCGGCAGAGGACCCTAAATAGGCCCATGCTGGAGATACTGGACGCCCGAACGCTTCGCCGGCAGAAAATGGTGCTGACCTTGTTGGAGGCCACCGAGGGAAGGGGAAGCACTTGGGAGCTCGCAGAAATAGAAAATGAACTGGATCTCCGCAAAGACAAGGCCCGATACGGGGAGTCGTCGGTCCAGAACCGCGCGACGGGCATAGCCCAGATTCTGAGGGACATCAATTTTGAACTACACAATTATAACCGCGGCTTGCAAGGTAAGCCGTTGTTTCCGGCACGATCTCAGCAAACGACCCTATACAATCGTTCCAAACCCATCGACGACACGGTTCTATTGGCAATGGAACAGCTTGGCGGTTGGGCCACGCTCCGTCAGCTCAGAAAACGAACCGGGCTGGATGCCAATACTCTCAGGGGGTCCCTCAACCGCATTGACTTTGATAATCTTAACGCTTGGCGACAGCTTCGCGGGGCCTTTCCGCTCGGTGTTGTTGTCATTAAGAACTCCCGAAAATATTGGAATGGCTGGGATTTAGGCAAACTTGCCAAAAAAGCTCGTGGAAGACCCAATCAGGGCGAAGACCTGTGGGGTATCGTGCGGAACATGCAACCCTACTTTAAAAGCCTAACCGGTGACGATGATGCAAAAGTATTGATCTATCAAAGAGTCTTCCGCAAATATACGCTCCCGATCCTTTATCAAGTTATTTATGGAAAAATTAAAACTCCAGGGGGAGCAGACAGGCTCAGAGGAACGGCCAATGATCTTTATCAACAAGTAATAGGAGTCGTTTTGGATGTCGCGGCAGAGAAGCAGCTATCCGGAGACGCGCTAAGCGACTATTTTAAGGGCATCACATGCCGGGCTATTTTGCACGGTCAAGAACTGCTGGACCCCCAAAGTATTTTTGTCCCAAATGGCGAGCAGCAAGTCGAGACGATGGAGATGCGCCGTCGTGTGAAGGCATTTCATCAAAATTTGCTCCGGATCGGAAGATGGGACGGAAATCCCAAACAAACCCCTTTATTTAAAACGAGTTACTCGCCTGACCTCGCGCAAAACGTCGCGATTGCCATAGAACGACTTAAAAAATCAGGCGAGATCCGCACGCTAAGAG
>JAGVCY010000068.1 GCA_020058965.1 Candidatus Omnitrophota bacterium
ATCCGCCAGATCACGGGCGAAGTGGGCTTTTTGCCCCGCGCGCACGGATCGGCGCTCTTCACCCGCGGTCAGACGCAGGCCCTGGGCGTGGTCACGCTCGGCACATCGCGCGACGAGCAGCTCATCGAGGCCTATCAAGGCGTGAGCTACCGCAACCTGATGCTGCATTACAACTTTCCGCCGTTCTCGGTCGGCGAGACGAAGTCCATGCGGGGCCCCGGTCGGCGCGAAATCGGGCACGGCGCCCTCGCGCTCCGAGGCCTGGCCGCGGTCGTTCCGTCCAAAGCGGAATTTCCGTATACGGTCCGGCTCGTCTCGGATATTCTCGAGTCCAACGGATCCAGCTCCATGGCGACGATCTGCGCGTGCACGCTGGCGCTCATGGACGCGGGAGTTCCGATCAAGGCGCCGGTTAGCGGCATCGCGATGGGTCTTATCAAAGAAGGCGAGGATTGGGCCGTTCTTTCGGACATCGCGGGCGTGGAAGATCATTTGGGCGACATGGACTTCAAAGTCGCGGGCACTTCTCAGGGCATCACCACGCTTCAGCTGGATATCAAGTTGAAAGAAGGTCTCGCGTTCAGCATCCTTAAAAAAGCGCTCGAACAGGCCAAGGAAGGCCGCACGCATATTCTGGGCAAGATGCTCGAAACCATGCCTAAAACACGCGGCGATCTCTCACCGTTCGCGCCGCGCATCATCACCATCAAGATCGCCGTTGATAAGATCAGCGAGCTGATCGGACCCGGCGGACGCATGATCCGCAAGATCACGGCCGACTCCGGCTGTCAGATCGAGGTCGAGGATGACGGTTCGGTCAAGGTGGCCGCGCGTGATGAAAAATCGTCCGCCAAGGCGCTTGAACTGATCCGGTACATCTCACAGGATGTCGACCAGGGCAAGGTTTACAAGGGAACCATCACGCGCATCATGGCGTTTGGCGCCTTCTGCGAAATCCTACCCGGCCGGGAAGGATTGATCCACATTTCGGAATTGTCAAATCAGTACGTCGGCAGTGTCGAAGAAGTGGTCAAAGTCGGCGACAAGGTGGATGTTCGTGTCATTGAAATTGACAAGCAGGGCCGTATCAATCTCTCCATCAAACAACTAAATGCAGAAACCGTCGAGGTCCGTCCCAGACGCGAACGCAATGAAGCCAGCAGTGAAGGTTCAGGTCCACCGAGAGGCCGGCGCTTCTGATCTGACGCTCCCCGCCTACCAAACGGCGGGGGCGGCAGGGATGGACCTGGTGAGCGCCGAGGCGCAGGATGTTGTCCTGTGCCCCGGTGACATTCGCTTGGTATCCACTGGCATCCGGATCAGTCTTCCGCAAGGTTACGAAGCTCAGGTCCGGCCCCGCAGCGGGCTGGCGCTGAAGCACGGAATCACCCTACTCAATTCTCCCGGCACCATCGACTGTGATTACCGTGGCCTTATTTCGGTGATACTCATCAATCACGGTCGCCAAAACTTCGTTGTGACTCGCGGGATGCGGGTGGCGCAGATCATTTTTGCGGAGGTGGCCCGCGCCGAATGGGTCGAAACGACGGAGCTGGACTCGACCGCGCGGGCGGCTGGCGGCTTCGGCCACACAGGCCACTAGCCTTCCGATGATATCAGACAAAAAGCGGAACGAAATTCTTGCCTTTCTTTGGATCGTGCTGGCCGCGCTTTTTCTGCTCTGCCTAGTTTCGTACCAACCCGACGATATTTCGTTCCAGGTTTCGACTCCTAATTCGCCGGCCCAAAACTTTATCGGGCCGGCCGGCGCGTACGCGGCTTGGGCGCTGCGGTTTGCGATCGGGTACGGCTCGTTTTTTTTAGTGGCGTTGTTCTTGTTTTGGGCATTGGCCCAGTGGACGGAGCGCAAGCCCCAGTCGCCGTGGCTTAAGGTTTTGTCCGGATCACTTTTTTTTATGTCCTCCTGTTCGATGCTGGCGTTGGCGGCAGGGCAGGATGCGTCGCGGCAGTTTAACTTTGGCGGCATAGTCGGTTTTTTTACGGGCTACCTTCTGCGCGAGCTTTTTGGGCCGCTGGGTGCCATCATCATCGCGACGGCGCTTTTTATCGCGTCGCTTTTACTGGCGACCGATTTTATGTTTTTGCCTTTGATCTTGATGACGCTTAAAAAATCCCGCGAACTCATGGCTTCGCAGCGGGGTGACGGGGTTCCTCTGGGCATCGAAAAAGGTAAACCCAAAAAAATCAAAGCTGATGAAAAATCCGGCGTGAAATCAACCGTCGTCCCCGGAGGAAAAACCGTTCCGGCGGGCACAGTTCTAGCGAACGGGAAGCTCCCGTTAAAAGTCGCACCGACCCAACCGTCCGTCGAGCCGTCCAAACCGCTGATCCGAACGACAACTCAACCCACGCCGGTCAAAAAGCCCGAGATTAAAAAAGAGCCTGCCGCCCGGCCCGCGCCTTCGGATCCGGCGATTGTCGGCGAATATTCCTTGCCCCCTCTCAGTCTTTTGGACGACCCCAAGCGGGTTGGTGCCGGCGGAGATGCGACCGTGCTGATCGAGGAGCAGTCCAAAATTCTTCAAGATACGCTCGCCGATTTTGGCATTGAAGCCAAGGTTGTCGAGGTGGAGCAGGGCCCCGTGATCACGCGCTATGAAATCCAGCCGGCCAGCGGCGTGAAGCTTCAAAAAATTACCGCGCTTCAGGACAATATTGCCGCGGCCATGCAGGCGACTAGCGTTCGAATTCTGGCGCCGATCCCAGGAAAATCCCGAGTTGGAATCGAGGTTCCTAATGCCGACAAGCAACTCGTCTCCCTTAAAGAGGTGCTTCAATCCGAAGCGATGGTCAATCACCCGTCGAAGCTGGCCTTTGTCATCGGTAAGGATTCTGCCGGAGCACCGCTGATGGCGGATCTGGACGATCTGCCGCATCTGCTGATCGCCGGAAGCACCGGCTCCGGAAAATCGGTATGTGTGAATTCGCTGATCATGAGCTTGTTGTTCCGCACGACGCCCGAAGAAGTTCGGATGATCCTGATCGATCCGAAGCGGGTGGAACTCACCAACTACAACGGTCTCCCTAATCTTCTTTTGCCGGTCGTGACGGAGACCGAAAAAGCTCCGGGTGCGTTGTCCTACCTCATCGCGGAAATGGACAGGCGCTACAAAGTGCTTCAACAATTCACGGTGAAGGATGTGGAATCTTACAATGCCAAGCTGGCCGATAACCCGCCCGCTCCGGGGCCAAACGGCGAACCACCGCCCAAGCCATATCCATACATTGTGACGATCGTAGACGAACTCGCGGACCTCATGACGACTCAGCGCAAGGAAGTCGAAACCTCCATTCAGCGGCTCGCTCAGCTCGCCCGCGCGGTCGGCATCCATCTGGTGCTCGCGACACAGCGGCCCTCGGTGGATGTCGTTACAGGCGTGATCAAGGCAAACTTTCCGGCAAGAATTTCGTTTTCAGTTACTTCGGGCGTCGATTCGCGCACCGTGCTTGACGAAGTGGGCGCCGAATCGCTTTTGGGCAAAGGGGATCTGCTGTATATGAACCCCCGAGAATCACATTTAAAACGCGGCCAGGGCTCTTGGATCACATCCAAGGAAATCGATCGCGTGGTTGCTCACATCTGTAAAATGCGCAAGGCCCAATACGACCCAGAGATTCTCAAAACACAAATCCGAAAAGTGGGGGAAACGCTGGATTTCCGAAAAGATGAATTTTATCCGGAAGCATGCCGCGTCATTGTATCCTCGGGTCAGGCGTCGGTTTCGACCCTTCAGCGGCGGCTGGGATTGGGCTACACGCGCGCGGCCCGTTTGGTTGATATGATGGAGGAGGACGGTATCGTCGGTCCATCCAAAGGAGCGAAGCCCAGAGACATCATGATCACCATCGATGAGCTTGAAAACAAAATTAAATCGCTGACGGATCCCGGAAATCCACCGGGCGCGGCGGACAAACAGGAGCAAGGTTTATGAGCGCACAAGAATCCATCGGTCTCCGGCTGAAGCGGGAACGGGAAAAAAAGAACTTTTCCATTGAAGATGTTCATCTGCGGATCCGCATCCATCCGGGTGTTCTTCAGCGGTTGGAGGCGGACGATCTGGCCGAGTGGCCGGGCGGAAAAATATACGCGCGCGGATTCTTGAAGCAGTACACGGACTTTTTGGGCTTGAACACCGCCGAGATTCTGGCGGACTTTGATTCATTGGGTCTATCGGCCATCCCCGTGGAGCTTTTTGTCGGAATGGAGCGGAAGGTTGAATCGCAGCCGCCGCTGGACACACCGCGTCCAAGGAAACCAAGGACTGATAAAAGAATTGAGCCGATTACCGCGCCGCAAATTTCAAAAGCACCCGCAGCGCCGAAGCCGGATCTCGTTCGGGATCTTCCGCCTAAAGTTAAAGCATCCGCGCCGGCTTCAACGGGCAGTCATCCGGCGGCCAAGTGGGCGATCGCGTTAATGGTCCTGGTGGTGGTCGGTCTTGCCGCATTGCAGATTTCGCGTGGCGTGCGCACCTGGACGGAACGACATCCCGCTAAAAAATATTCACCACCCATTGCCGCGAAGCCCGCCGCACCGGCAAAAAGCGCGCCAAGCCGCGTGGCCGCGCGAGTCAATCCGCCCGCTCTCA
>JAGVCY010000008.1 GCA_020058965.1 Candidatus Omnitrophota bacterium
AAGCGGTTTTCTGGGAAGTCTCACCGCCGGAGCCATCGTCGGCGGACTCAAAGACAACACCGTCCCACAGGCCCAGCAAGCGGCCGCTCAGTCCGTAAATATCCGAACGAACATCAATCAAACGATCATTCTCAATAATGTAGGCCGCTTGGGCATGGAATTCGGACTCGATTCCAATCTCGCAAGCGTGATCGGATTCTCGCTCGGCGCAATCGAAGGCCAAGTCATCGCAAACCCAAACACGACGCTTGAAAAAGCGTTCATGAACATTAGACCCGACTTGGCTTCGAGTTTGTCACTATACGGGCTTAATAAAGCTGGCTCTGCACTGGGCATGCCACCGGCCTTCACCGGATTTATGAGCCCGATCGTTGGCGCGTTCGGGCGAAGCTTTAATGCGGGGCAACTCATTGGTGAAGATGTTATCCGAAGCGTCTTCGACGGTCTGACCGGCGGCATTGTTCAGGCCGGCTTAAATTTTGCCATCGAACAGATGGACATCGATAACCCACTACTCAGCTCACTTGCGTCTGCAGCCTTTACTCAAACAATTGCGAGCGTCCTTGATCCCAATGGAAGTATTATCGAAGACTTGATCTCCAAAGCGGGCGTATACGCTCAAAAGTTCACGGGCGACTTGTCTTCCACGGGATTCTTGCAATACGCCCAAACTCACGGTATCTCAAAAGCCCTTGAAGACCACGCGACATCCATGTTTACGCGTGGCGCAATCGAAGAAATCTATAAGGCAGGCGGCATCGCTCAAATCATCCCAGGCCGGGCCCAACTCGTCGACTATAACGGTGTCACATTGACGAAGGTCAGCGTTACAGGCAAAGAAGGTTTTGTCCTAGACAGGAACGGTAAATTTGTCGGTACTTTCCGCGAAATTAACGGCGTAAAAGAAGAGCTATTCGGCCAATTCGATACATCATCCGGTCAGGCGCGACTCATCAAAGGATCTATCCGCCAGACCTATTCGAATGGAGAGGTTTCCTATATCGAAGTCCGTGACGGCAAAACCTACCGATTGGTGCTGAAGCAACGCCCAGTCTCATCTAGCGCCACGGTCAAAGAAATCCCTTGCGCCGACACCGGCTCCACCTGCGTCAGGTTCGACTTAAGCGAAGGCGGATTTGAACCGGTCTGGGATTGGGAGGTGGTCGAGAATTACAGCGGCCAGCTGAATATCAACGGGTTCAATATCATAGATGGGCTGCACTTCATCAATGGGGAAGTAAAAATCAACATTGCGGACGGATACGGAGATTCACTGAATACAGAAATCGATTCTATGTCGCTGACGGACACCTTCAACGCACGTTCCACCAAGTTCCTTTTTGGGAATGGATTTGAAAATCTTGTTCGGCCTGAAAATACCCGGGATGAACTTATGGGAGATTACATTATCAATTTGGAAGTAGACGATGCATTGATAGCCGAATCCAAAGAAGTAGTTGTCGATTTGTATGAAATGACCGGCATGAAGCTAAACGGCGTTGATTGGTTTTTAGATTTTTACCCGGAAGCGGTTATAAAAATCTCCCCAGTACTTGCGATGGTGGATTGGATAATTGCCGAGTTGATTAAGAATGATTCTCCCGGGTCATCCGTCAAAAAAGGGTTTTTTGAAAAGATGCGAGATCGTTTGAGGAACAGCGCAGAGGGCACAGGCATCGGAAATAATCTCACATTAGAGGTTATTAAGCAGATGGAAGATCTCCAGAAGACAAAAGGCAAGCTCAAGGACGCCATTGCTTTTTCACACTCCGGATTTACCGCCCCTGTGTTAACGGCTATACAGGCCATGCAGTATGATGTCGACACGGTCTTGGTATTCGAAGGACCCCACCCGAACTATTACGAGGTCTTCTCAAATCCCAACCTTCGGCGTATCATTCATGTGATGGGCTCCGGCTGGGGCCCCATCGAAAGTGTTGCTGAGGGTGATGCGTTGGTGCCATTTTTAGGCTGGGCTAAATTTCGAAACCCAGCCAATTCAGACTTTGAAAACATCAATATTGAAATCAAGGGGGCTTTCCATAGCGATTACTCCTACGATCCAGATAAATACAGGCCCGGAGGGGAATTTGAAAATGCCTCAGCCGAACGGCAGAAAATGAATCGCAAGGTTAATTTGTTTATGAGAGATTTATATCGTGCAACATTATCGGATCAAACGAAACCAGGAGACTTGCAGGGATTTTTGGATGATCTGAAATCAAAAGGCGCCGCGATATTTGAAAACGGTATTTATAAAATTGACCCAACAAAACTAAGAGATAAAGTCATCCCATGAAAAGCAAAGTTATTTTAATAGTCGGGGCTCTGCTTATTGCTCTAGCCATAGGATTGATTTATTTTTTTAACCTGACCCCGTCATCTTCTAAACTCGCAGTTAACTCAATTGATGAAAAAGGAATATTTATTGGTGATGGAAAATCGGGATTAGAATCTGCATCAGATGAAGCAAAAGAATTCGCCAGTACTGTTAAAGCTCTTAACCAAGGGTGGGATAATATTGACCTAGGCAATTCATATGATAATGCAGGACAATACGAAAAAGCTGCGACAGCTTACAAAAAGGCCTACGATGCTGATCCTGGTAACCGTATTTTTTCAGGTAGGAAACTCATCGAAACCTATGAAAAACTATCTCGATATGATGAAGCCATTACTGTAGTGGATGAAATTTTAAAAAATGAACAGCTTGTCGATTATGGAATTGAAAAATATACCAATATTCGCAATCGCCTCCTCGCCGCCCGGAATCAAACCACCGCTCAATCCAACACATAAACCGCTCTCGCCCTCGTTTACATTCACGCCCCGCGTCGCGCGAAGCGCGCGCCGCGCCCCGCAACCGCCTCGACATAATTGGACGTTATGCGACGTTGCCGCGGCCGATAACCCCAAAACGACAGCCCCGAACCATAGCGTCAACATCCCATAACGCGCAATTATGTCGTCCCTTCGCGCAAAGCCGCTCCGGGTCGGCGGTTGCGGGGCAAGCCGCCGCGAGGCGCGGCGTCTTGGGTTCGCTCTGTCCAACCGCAAAAGGGATCCGTATAAGAAATTGATGCTGGCCTAACCC
>JAGVCY010000151.1 GCA_020058965.1 Candidatus Omnitrophota bacterium
GCCTCGCAACGCAAAAAGCCCTGCGCAGACAACTGCCGCCGACGCCGGCCGCGAGCAGGGATAAATTATGACTACAGAAGAAGTCCGCAAATTAAATGAAGAGTTCGAAGTAAAGTCTCCGGAGGCGTTGTTGTCTTGGGGGATGAAGAAGTTTGGAAATAAAATTGCGATCTCGTCGTCGTTTGGGGCGGAGGATGGGGTTTTGATCGATATGGCGGTGAAGATCGATCCGAAGGTGAGGATCGTGACGCTGGATACGGGGCGGCTGCCGGAAGAGACTTACGCGGTGATGGACGCGGTGAAGTTTAAGTACGGGGTGAAGATCGAAGTTTTTTTTCCTTCGGCGGCGCGGGTGGAAGCGCTGACGCGCGAAAAAGGTTTTTATTCGTTTAAGGAATCGGTGGAGAATCGTAAGGAGTGTTGTTTTATCCGGAAGGTGGAGCCGCTGAACCGGGCGCTTGAGGGATTGGACGCTTGGGTCACGGGTCAGCGGCGGAATCAGTCGGTGACGCGGACCGAGGTCGGGAAGGTCGAGGTGGACGCGGGGCATCACGGAATTCTTAAGTTGAATCCGCTGGCGGATTGGACCGAGGAACGCGTTTGGAATTACATCAAGGCCAATAAGGTGCCTTACAACAAGCTTTTTGACGCCGGGTACCGGTCGATTGGCTGCGCGCCGTGCACGCGCGCGGTGAAAGACGGCGAGGACGAGCGGGCCGGCCGGTGGTGGTGGGAAAGTCCGGATCACAAGGAATGCGGTCTTCATAAGCCCGCTGGGAAATAACCGACTATGATTCAAATTCCTAAAGCCACACATGACGAGATGGTCGCGCACGCGAAAGGTGTTTATCCGCAGGAAGCGTGCGGTTTTTTGGTCGGAAAAGACGGCTTGGCTAAATATTTTTTACCGATCGAAAACATGGACCATTCGACCGTGACTTACACGATGGACCCGCGCCAACAGCTCAAGGCGTTTAAGCGGATCTCAGGCGACGGGCTGGAACTGCTTGGAATTTTTCATTCGCATGTGGCGTCGGCGGCAGATCCGTCTCAGACAGACCGGCAGATGGCGTTTTATCCCGAGGTGAGTTATCTCATCGTTTCGCTCGCGGACATGAATCGGCCGGACCTCAAGTCGTTCCGAATCGCGGGTGACCATGTGACAGCCGAGGAGATCCGAGTTATATGAAGCGGGCCGTGAATTCCATCACCGATCTAGTCGGCAACACGCCGATGGTGCGGTTGAATCGCATCGTGCCGAAGGGCGCGGCTGAGGTGTACGCGAAGCTCGAGGTTTTTAATCCGGGCGGGAGTGTGAAGGACCGCATCGCGCTCAACATGATCGAGCAGGCGGAAAAAAACGGCTTGGTGAAGGCGGGATCACGCATCGTGGAAGCGACGAGCGGCAACACGGGGATAGGCCTTGCGATGGTCGGCGCCGCGCGCGGGTATGTCGTTACGCTGGTGATGCCGGACAATATGAGTCAGGAGCGGTTGCAGATCTTGAAGGCGTACGGAGCGGAAGTGGTGTTGACTCCGGTGGATGAGGGGATGGCCGGCGCGGTGGAAAAGGCCAAGCGGCTCGTGCGCGAAAGCCAGGGCGCGTTCATGCCGAGTCAGTTCACCAATCCGGATAATCCGGCCGCGCATCGCAAAACGACCGCCAAAGAAATTCTTGCCGATATGGACGGCCAAGTGGACGCGTTTGTTGCGGGGATCGGAACCGGCGGGACGATCACGGGCGTGGGCGAGGTGCTGAAGAAGCATAACCCGAATATCAAGATTTTTGGCGTAGAGCCGGCGGCATCGCCGGTGCTTTCGGGCGGAAAGCCGGGCGCGCACATGATACAGGGGATCGGCGCGGGCTTTGTGCCGCAGGTGTTAAACCGCGCGGTGATCGACGAGATTTTTAAGTGCTCGGATGAGGACGCGTATCAAACCGCGTCGCGGCTGTGTAAGCTCGAAGGGATTTTTGCCGGGATCTCATGCGGCGCGGCCTGTTGGGGTGCGCTCAACGTCGCCGAGCGGCTGGGCACCGGCAAAACCGTAGTCGTCGTTCTACCCGACTCCGGCGAGCGCTACCTGAGCATGGTGCAGTACTTCGAGGGTTAAAACAAGGAGATCATCGTTATGATAAACAGCGCCATAAAATCAAAATGGATTATAAGCCTTACTTTGTTATTGGCACTATCAGGCTGTGCGAAATCGGTTTCTATTAACGAAATGAAGGTAGTCGCGAGTTTTTTAACCACTGGAGTTGAGGGGCCCAACCCTAAACGGATACCTCAGACTAATTTTAGCACTTCAGATGTACTGTATTATCTGACGGCCATAAAATGGGAGCCAGTTGGATCAAATGGCGGCTATCATAACGTTTCTTGGAAATGGTACGCCAACGGATCCATGGTCAGTGAGTTTAAACAAAGCATATTTTTTAAACTCACTCCTTACGAAATTTACAGTTGGTACAAAGCGTATATGTTGGGTAAAGGGCATCAAAAAGTCGAACTTTATATTGATGGAAAGCTATTCGATACGCAGGAATTTGAAATTGTATAACGGAGTGCAGTCAGAGTTTCGTTGTTTAAAGGGATATTGATTCATATATGAACATATGCTATACATGAGCATATGAACATAGGAGGACTGAGATGACATTCACTTTAAGGATCAATGCGAGAAACGACCTGCACCTTCCGGCTGAAGTCCTGAGGCGGCTCAACTTGGGCGACGAAAAGATCATGACCGCCGAGATCAAGAATAATTCGTTAGTGCTCGTCCCGGTAGACCTTGAACCCCGAGTCACGCACCGGGAACTGGACGCGCTGGATCGGCTTCATGTCGAAGAAAAAAAGAAGGGGCTGACTCGGATTCGATCCGAAAAAGACCTGGACCGGCTGGGCCGCTAAGAGCGTGTATCAACTTTCGTATTCCAAGCGGTTTGACCGTGATTTTAGAAAATTATCAGTCAGTGACCAAACCAGAACACGAGACGCTCTTAAAGAATTTTATCGCTCGATTTCAAGCGGATTTATCCGCAAGGGGCATGGTTTTAAAAAAATAGGCCGGGAGCATTATGAGCTCCGGGTCGATATTCGGATACGAATCATCATGACCTTGGATGGAGATACATTCGTTTGTCATTTAGCCGGCAATCATGAAGATGTCAGGGCGTTTCTGCTACAATAATCCGAGTAATTAACTCAACTATTGATTGATATTAACATTTTATGAAACCATCCTATATTAAGGGCCTTAAGTGCAGGGAATGCCACCGGATTTATCCGGCGGAGGCGATCTATGTCTGCGAGTTTTGCTTCGGGTCGTTGGAAGTCGATTATGACTACGACCGGATCAAGAAGGATATTTCCCGAGAAAAAATTATGAGCAGGCCCGAGTCGCTGTGGCGGTACCGTGAACTGCTGCCGATCGACGGGGAGCCGACCGTGGGTTTTCATGCGGGGTACACGCCGCTATTTCGCTGCAACAATTTGGCCAAAGCATTGGGCGTGACCGAGCTCTACATTAAGGATGACTCGGTTTGTCATCCAACCCTTTCGTTCAAGGACCGCGTCGTATCAGTCGCGCTCACCCGCGCCAAGGAGCTCGGCTTCGACACCGTCGCCTGTGCTTCGACCGGAAATCTCGCCGGGTCCGTCGCGGCCAATGCGGCCTTCGCGGGGCTGAAGCGCTATATTTTTATTCCGTCCAATCTCGAGATCGGCAAGGTCGTGGGCGCGCTCGCGTTCAACCCCAACCTGGTTTCCGTCGAAGGCAACTACGATGAAGTGAATCGTCTTTGCTCCGAAGTCGCCAACAAATACAAGTGGGCGTTCGTGAATATCAATATCCGGCC
>JAGVCY010000274.1 GCA_020058965.1 Candidatus Omnitrophota bacterium
CAGCACGCGGTTGTGATCGATCGGCAGGGAAAATGCGCGGTGTGGAGCTGGAACGGACAGACTTACGCGCCCGGATGGTCCAAGCAGATCACATTGGAGCCGTCGCTTGAAGGTAATTCTAAGCCGATACAGGGCGTCAATTGGGTGAGCTTCGCGGCAAAGGCCAATATTTTTTTTGTTGTTGTGGAGGGCGGCAGTGATCAATTTAGCGCGTGGGGAGCCTATCGGATCAGCCGCGAAGGGGTCAATGCCAAAGTCGAGCCTATCGTTACCAGGGCCAAGGGTGATCATTCCGGCAAGACCCTACTCAAAGTCCTGGACGTCGCCATTTCCGATGACGGAAAAACCATCCTCATCAAAAAAAGTCCCGGCTCGGTCGTCACGCTTTATCGGGATCGGGACGCGGGCATCCAAGAGATCGAGCTAGGCGCTTACGAGCGAGTTCATTTGTTGTCGGACGGTCGCTCACTTGTCACGGGCAAAACTGGAGCAGGAGGCCGAATCGACTACAAAATATTTGATCTTAGCGGAGAAAGCCCGGAACTTTTGTATCAGAATTATTGGATCAGCAAATTGGGCTTTGTGGAATACCGTCGGGTTGTTGGCGGCAGCCGGTTTGTTTTGATCAAAGGAGCAAAAGAACAAAAGGACCTTTTGTTTGATCTGAAGAAGAAAAAAGAAAAATTTGTTGGTGCGGCCGTGTATAAGGTCCACGAGCTGAACGAAGGGAAGATATTAACTTACCGCACGGATATCAAAAACTTTGGTAGTTGGCAGCATTATATTGATCTTAAGTCCGGCCGGGCGTTGTGGTTTTTGCCGCAGCGCATCCAACAAGCGGGGTCTTCGAAGCAGTGGACGGTACTGCTCGGCGATGATCTGAAGCTCAAAATTTATAAAGGCAATTGGATCGACACAAATCCGCTCCAGCGGCTCTGGTTCTGGGCGGTCGGCAGGTTTTTTCCGAAACAAACGATTAAAGAGGTATTGGGTTTTGAGATCGACGAAGCGAGCGATTCGGTTTTGCTCATTGGAAGGAGCGATCTGAGCGTAACTCACCCGAGGCTGCCAAATCACCTTTATGGCCGCAGCGTGTTGGGGTCGGATCGATTGGAATGGACGCACTTATATGAATTCAAACTTCCACTCACGATCAAGCCAAAGCACTTTCACTATCCCGACTTTATGATCGCGGATGTGTCGGCTGAAGGAACCAAGCATGCGATCCAGTTGGTGGACCTGGTGGCAAGAAGCTCGTTCTTAAATCGAAATCAGAAAACCGAAGGAGCGGCCGGCATGGCGGCCAATTTGGCTGGAGCGGTTCAGATCATGAAGGCGGGGGATCGGGCGGAGTTGAATGACCGCGACAGACAACAGGCAACAAGCTTATTGAGGGGTCTGGCGAGTATGATCGCCGCAACAACCAATGGGAAGATCGTGATCAATGAGTCCGGATATCACACGGTGGCGATGGCAGCGCTCGCGGAGCGAATTAAAAAATCAGCTGGTCAGCCCGGGTTTTTGGACCGGTTGGGCGCGTTGTACAAGGCGGTCGAAATGATCTCGCGCAAAGCCAAGGGAGATACGGACGCGCTTTTTGATTTTATCGAAAAAGAGTCGGCAGGTCTTCTCGGGGTCGCAGAAAAAAACCCCAAAGCCGGAGCGCGAATGGCGGCCAAGGCGACGGACGATGATCTGCTGGCGGACCTCACGAAGCGGTCCATTGGGGCGATCCGAACGATCGGCCATGTTAATTTCTTTGAGACGAGTCCCGACGGCAAGGCGGCGGTGATTGGAATTGGCTCACCGGAAAAACTCACGATCATAGAACAACGAAGCGGTCGTCCCGCTTTGGTCGGAATCTTTGCCGATGTGGTTCGGCATGATTGGTCCGCCGACGGTTCGACGCTTTTAATGTTTGGCGCAAAAGGAGATGTCCGCGTCATCCGTCGGGGTCGTAGCGGGCTTAAGGAAGTATTCATGAACTCCGAGCCGGACACCCGGTTTTTTACGGCGGTGAGCGATAACGGCGGAACGATCGCGGTGTATAGGCAGGACGAACTCACGAAGTCCTCAACCCTGCAGATTTTTTTATGGAACGGAAAAGGATACGATCTTGAAAAACATTCCTCATTAGATCTGGACCATCTGGCCGTATCCGGTGACGGGAACCTGCTGGGCTGGCATCCGATCAACGGCCCGCCGGCTTTTTTAACCCGTGAGAACGGCGCGTGGAAGCCGGTCGTCGGCGCTTTTCCGAACCGAACCGTCGTTGACTCGCTCCGGATCTCTCCCGACAGCCGAAGCGTCATTTTGTTTTTGCCCGGCGTGACGCAGGTGTGGAGCATCCGAAGCGGACGCGCCCGATTGATCCACGAGACAGGACCAAATTTAAATGTGACCTTTATGGGAGACGGCCGATTCGCGGTGTTGTACCCGGCGAATTCGAGCGCGGCCAAGAATATGCGGCCGATCGAAATCATTGATCTCTGGGCCGGCATAAAACTCAAGGGGCTGGACGGAAATGATCAGGTTTTTTTGAGCGCCTCGGACGACGGCACAACGATCATTTATGACACATCGACCGGAATGGGACCGCTGCCGTCCAGGACACATAAGGTCCGGTATTTTGATCTGAACCGAAAAGCTGACTTAAACGGATTTCCCGATTTTAGGCAGACCGGCACGGCGAGTGTATCGGAATCCAGAAAGAATGAGCTTCAGATCCGGCTGACTCCGCAATTTCTGATCGCATCTGCCAGTAATATCCTGCAAATTATAGATCGCAGGGTCAAAGTGTTTGGAAAGCCCAAGCCCAAGATCGAATCATGGACCGAAGTGCAAAAGTGGGAGCCCGACGCGGCGGGTGAACGCGTGACCATTTGGAAGGATTGGAGCGGATCGGGAGTTGCTCCGCGGGTTTATGACCTTCGAGACAAGCGATTCGACGATGTGACGGAAGCGGCCGTATCCCTTTGGTCCCTGTTAAAACCGGAGTCGGCGAAGCAGACGGCGATCGCCGGGCAACTGGGGCTTGTTTGGCACCTTCAGCCGTCGGAGCGCATTTTGATGCTCTCGGATCCGACCCAGATCAGGGAATTGATGGATCATGAATATTTTACGCGTCATATATCCCTCAGCGGCCGTAAGGCGGATTTTGTGAGGTTCATTCGGGCAGTGTTTTCCAGAGTTAAACACGAGGCGGCCCAAAAAAATGCGATTTTCTTTAAAGCGGCGCAATTGTTCCTATTTATAGCGGACGGTTTTTTGCAGTCGGAGGACAGCGAGTTTCGGGAAGAAATGGGACTTTTGGCCGAAGCCGTCGCCCGCACCGGGCTGACCACGGCGGAGCTCGACACAACGCTCGGAGAGTTGATCGCGGCCGTCAGGCCGATCGTCAAAGTCACGGGAAAAGCCGTTCGCAAGGGCGGCGCGGCGGAGAAGGCGCGAGCGGCAGCAACGCTTGTGGAATTTTTGAACAATGAGGTGATCCCGCGGATTTCCGGCGCGCGCATGTCGATGAAATCGCCGCATCAGGCGGCGGTGGATCATTTGAAGGCGCGCGGTTACAACATCACTCCACAGGGAATTCTCTTTACCGGTGTTCCCG
>JAGVCY010000032.1 GCA_020058965.1 Candidatus Omnitrophota bacterium
CGTTCACCGGTACGCTCATCGGTTTTTGTGTGTCGCTGCCGCTGGCCTTCCTCGCGACACCGGGGCTCGTTCCGAGTCCGATTACAGTGGCCGCGCGGGGTCTGATCGGCATGATTCGTACGGTGCCATCCATCCTGTACGGACTTATGTTTGTGGTCGTTGTTGGGCTGGGTCCGGCGGCCGGCGTGTTGGCGGTGGCGGCTTACAGCGTCGGGTACCTGGCGAAGTTTTTTTACGAAACATTTGAAGGCGTGGACCCGGATGTGATCGAAGCGCTCAAAGGGACGGGCGCCGGACCGCTGCAACTTTTTCGCTACGCGCTTGTGCCGGAGTCACTCAACGCGATCCTGAGCCAGCTCATCTTTATGTTTGAATACAATATTCGTGCTTCCACCATCATGGGATTTGTCGGCGCCGGAGGCATTGGTTATTACATGATCGGGTACGCACAAATGCTGCAATACCAGCGGCTGTTCACGGCTCTGCTGTTAACATTTGTCGTGGTGATGACGATCGATTATTTGAGTCTTAAGTTACGATCTTCATTTATCTTAACAATGGAGCACAAATGAGCATCCGTCGATTTTTATTTAACGATCCAAAGTGCTCTGCGATTTTTTACGCGTTGGTGTTTTTGTCGAGTGCGGCCCACGCGGCTGTTCCGTCTGTGCAGCGAGCTCCGACTCCTCTAAACGAAGTGGTTGTCACGGGGGAGCGGGAGCATAAGGAGGCTTCTTCCGCCGCGAGTCCGCTTCCGGACACGCAGGGGACCCGTGTTTATGCGGGGAAAAAGACCAGCGCGATCGCACTTTCCGGTGAAATGCCGGTGGTGAACAACAACCAGCGGCAGATTTACGGAAAAACTCCGGGACTTCTCATAAGCGAAGAATCAACCCCGCTTGTCAGTATCGGTTACCGGGGGCTCAATCCGGACCGCGCCCAGTACATGCAGGTGATGAAGGACGGATTGCCCATCGTGGCTGACCCCTTTGGTTATCCCGAGGCGTACTATGTTCCTCCGGCGGAGGTGGTTGATCGTGTGGAATTTGTCCGCGGCGGATCGGCGCTCATGTACGGACCTCAGCCCGGCGGCGCGGTGAATTATGTGACTCGGCGGCCGGTACAAGCAACCGCGCTCAGGGTCGAATCCTCCAACACCTTTGGCAGTCACGATCTGTTCTCAACCTTTGAAGCGCTTTCGGGGACTTCGGGATCCGTGGGATATGACGCGTTCTTCCATCATCGTCAGTCGCAGGGCTTCCGCGAATTCAACAGCCAGTACGATGTGAATTACGGCGGCGGCAAGATCATGCTCGATCAGGACGAGACTTCCACATGGACGGCCGCGATCGATGTGTACGAAGAAACACACGGCGAGCCGGGCGGACTTCTGCGGGCGGACTTCGATGATAATATTTCGAAGACGACGCGCCTGATGGACCACTTTGAGCTCAACCGACTGGGCGCGTCACTCGCGTGGGAAAAACACATTTCGGACAAGACGCTTCTCGAATGGAAGGGGTTCGGCGGTGTGTACGAACGGTTCAGTTGGCGTCAGCGCGGCGGCGGGTTCGGCACGCTTCCGACGGGTCCGGCCGCTTCCACGAACGACATCCAAGAACAGGAGTTTTTTACGGGCGGGATGGACACGCGCATCCGGCACGATTGGGAAGGCTTGGACTCCGACGGCAACACGCTGACCTCGGGGATTTTTTATTACCATTCGACTTCGACGCGTGTGGAAAAACGCGGGCAGACCGGGGATGCGCTCGACGGGGATCTGCGCAAAGATTCCGACCGTTCAGTCAATAACGCGGCATTTTTTATTGAAAATCTTTTTCGCTACGGAGCGTTTTCGATCACGCCGGGCGTCCGGCTGGAGAACATCTGGCAGGGAATTCGTGAAAATAGGAATGCCGACAAGACCACGGTGCCGCTGGGCGATGAGGACGATTATAGCTTCGTCGCGCTGGCGGGCATCGGCGCCGAATACGAATTTAGCGAAGCGCTCGAACTTTATGCCAATTACTCCGAGTCCTACCGCCCCAAGGTGTATGCCGATGCCGTGCCGCTCGGGATCAACCAGACCATCGGCGCGAATCTGGAGGAAGGAAACGCGTGGCAGGCCGAGACGGGTTTACGGGGACAGGCCGGAGACGCGCTGACATGGGATGTGAGTGTGTTTCACATGGCGTTTGACGGGCAGACCGGAACGGTCGGAAGCAATATTCAGAATGTGGGTGACGCGGAATATAACGGGGTGGAGCTGGCGGCGGATCTGAAGGTGATGAGATGGCTTGCGGGTGACGGGGAGGCGGAGCGCTCGGGGGATGTGGACCTGTTCGCCGCGCTGACTTTTTTGGATGCCGAATTTGTCGGGGGACCGAACACCGGCAAGTCCCCTCAGTACGCGCCCGATCACAACCTGCGCGCGGGGATCGTATATGATTTCCGTAAAAAAGCCCGGCTGGGCCTTTCGGCGACCTTTCTTGACGATCACTTCGGAGATGACTCCAATCTGACTCAGCGCATCCTCCCGTCCTACAAGGTTTGGGATCTCGAAGGCGAGATCAAGGTATGGGAAGATAAAGTCAGTATTTTTGGCGGGATCAACAATTTGTTTAATGAGCGCTATTTTGCGCGTGTTACGAGCGGCGGGATCGACCCGGCGGACGGCCGGAATTACTATGGAGGCGTTCGAGTGTTATGGGGATAGAAATATTAGATCTTTTTAAAAAGGGCGGACCCGTGATGTGGCCGCTTCTGGCCGCGTCGGTTTTTTCGCTCGGCGTGGTGATTGAACGGATTATGTTTGTCATCAGCGAGAGCCGCCGCCGCGACTCAAAAACTGTTGAAAAAATATTTTCATTGGTCGAACGCGGCGATGCGGACGGCGCGGCGCGTGCCGGGGCGGCCAGCGGCGATTATGTGGCGCGGACTCTGGTGTACGGCCTGACGCATCGCGAGCAGTCGTTCACCAACGCGATTC
>JAGVCY010000240.1 GCA_020058965.1 Candidatus Omnitrophota bacterium
CTGTCTTCGGAAGACTTCTGGAAGTCCGAGGCGTCCCCGCCGAGGACGGACAGGGAGCGAGCGCGCCTAGTCTTAGACAGCGCGCGAGCGGCTCCGTCTGGAGAAGACAGGGGTTCCTGTCCGCGGTCCAGCCGGCTTCACGCCAGATGCGAAGTCGATGAGCATTTGGCGGGCGATCGAGTCGTCAAACTGACTCACCGGAGACTTAAAAAGATAAGCCGACGCTTCCACGATGGGGCCGGCGAGCTTGCGGTCGAGAGCAACACGCGCGGCACGGATCGCGTCGGTGATCACGCCCGCGGAATTGGGAGAATCCTCGACCGAGAGCCGCAGTTCAAGATTCATCGGCACGCCGCCAAATTGTTCTGCCTCCATACGGATAAAACAAAGCTTGTTATCGTTGAGCCAGGGCACATAATCACTCGGGCCGACATGAATATCGTCCTTGGACGGGCAGGTGCCGTTCAGAAGACTGGTGACGGCCTGCGTCTTGGAAATTTTTTTTGACTCCAGCCGTGCGCGGTCCAACATGTTCATAAAATCGGTGTTGCCGCCGACATTCAGCTGGTAGGTGCGTTTGATCGACTGACCACGATCCTCAAAAAGTTTGGCTAATACACGATGAACGATCGTCGCGCCCACCTGCGACTTGATGTCATCACCCAAGATCGGAAGGCCCTTGCGGCGAAATTCCTCTCCCATGACTTTGGACACGAACACCGGCACCGCGTTGACGAACGCGCAACCCGCCTCGAGCGCGCACTGCGCATAAAATCGGACATTTTGCTCGCTGCCGACGGGCAGGTAGTTGACAACGATTTCAACACCCCTGGACTTCAATGACTTGACGATGCGCGCCTTGGCTTCGGCGGCGGACGCGTCGCGGTTTTTTATCGGCTGAAAGCGCTGGCGCTCATTGAATTCCGCGTTATGCGCGGGAATGGAATCGATGATGAACCCCTGCTCGACCGGGCATTTCATGAGAGGAATTTTGGACTGAAAAATCGTCGTGCAATTGGGGGGAGAAAATATCGCTTTGGAAAGGTCCAAGCCGACTTTGCGTTTGTCGATATCGAAGGCGGCGACATATTCAATATCGGCCGCGTAATATCCGCCGAAGTTCTTGGTGATCAGGCCAGGAACATTGGCTTTTTTATCGGAGTAATAATAGCGCCCCTGAACCAACGAGCTCGCGCAATTCCCGACGCCAAAAATTGCGACGCGGATCGAACCCATCAGGAAATTTCCTTCCTCGGTTCTGCGGCTCCGCCTGAACCATTCCGCACGATCCGAACGATCGAATTAGAGGGCGCTGCCTTCCACAATTCGGAGAGCTCGGCGAACGCAAGCTTGGGTGTGGTGACCCACTGCGTCGGATTCTGCGGATCCGGCACAAGCTTCATCAATCCGAACCACTCTTCGTTCACATTGAGATGGTTGGGAACATCGTAATCGTATTTGTAGGTTGCGCTGGACCATTGGGCTTGAGTGTCATGAACTTTCCGATTTTCGATGCTGTTCGCGTCGGCGCGCCACCACTGATCAACCCACTCGTACAAAAACCCGCCGACCACCGTTCCCGCGGAGTTTTCCATTGTCGTGTTGGCTTGCAAATCTTTCCAGAGCGATGTCAGGTACTTGGCCTGCGCCGGCTCATCCTCGCCCGCCGTCAGCGCGTTGTAACTGTCGGCACCGTACTCAAGAACAAGAACGGGCTTATGGATGCTGTCCGAATACAAGTCAAAAAGATTGCCGAAGGTCTCACCGCGATACGCGATCAATCCGATCGCATCCACAGCGGGAGTTGATTTGACGATCAGTTCCAAATACTGCGTCTCGCCAAGACCCATAATGATCGGCCGTGAAGGATCGAGCTTTTTGATCTGCATCGCCAGCTCATTAACGAATGAAAAATACGCTTCCGCCTGCGCCTGCTTTTCGGGTGTGGCAGGCCCTTCAAACGCCGAATGGTTTTCGTTGCCCAGAATCCAACCGAGAATTCCGGGCTGATTTTTTCCCGCAACGACCATCTTCAGCACATCCGTCGTGATCGCGGTTCGGGTCGCGCTGTCCGAATAATCCGCGAGCGGCCGCGTCCAAAAGCCCAAGTCATTTCCAATGAAGGTGTAAATCCCTTTGTCATAAAAATCCTTCACGGCCAGAACGGCGCCTGGGATTTCGTCCGGAGTCGCGTAAAAACGAATCGCATTCACACCGGCCTGGTTCATTAATGCCGCGTCCTTAAGCCAGGGGCGCGAGGAGTTTTTCCAAAAAGCGGCTGAGGATGCATCGCCTGCGGGACCGGAGCTGTACGCGATTCCCTTTGCCCAGAACGGCTGACCGTTGAGCATCCAAGTGTATCCGCCGGACGGGTTGGTTTCCAGCGTCAAGGCGCTCTTTAGAACTACCGGTGGTTCTGTAGATACTGTAGGTGCAATCGAAAGGGCGGATGCCGGCGCGGGTGAAGATAACACAGGCGAGGACGACGAGGTCGCGCCTGGCCCCGGCAGCACCTTGGCGCCGGTATCGGCGACAACGGTCGATTCGTTGGTCCATAGCTGCTTCAGAACAAAGTAGGCGCGGGTCGGAGTGCGTTTATCAATACCGTCCTGCACCTCCACCGGCTTCGGTGTGATCGAAACCACTCCCCACCATTCTTCGTTAATATTGAGCCGGCCCGGCGCCTCATAATCGTAGTAGTAGGAAGAGTGGGACCACTGCGCGGCCTGATCGTGAATGGACCAAGTGTGCGCAAGGCCCTCGTTGGCCTTCCACCATTCATCCGTCCACTCAAACACCAACCCGCCGATCGCATTCCCGGTGCCGGTCTTTGTAACCGAGTTACGCTCGATGTCCTTCCACTGCTGTTCGATGAACCGTGTCTGGGACTGCTGATCCTCCTCACGCGTGTAAGCGTTGAAGCGATCCGCACCAAATTCCGTCATCAGCACCGGCTTGTCATAGGTCTGTTTGACTTGTCGGAACAGATTTCCAAAGCTCGCGCCGCGATAAGCGATGATGCCCAAAACATCGATGTCGGGTGTTTCTTGAGCGGCAATGCTCAGACTCTTGATCTCGCCGATACCCATGATCACGGGCCGGGTGGGGTCAATTTTTTTGACCTCAACGGCAAGGTCGTTGACAAAACGGTAGTAGATTCGGGCGCGGGCTTCCCACATTTTTTGAGGATCGCCGAGCTTGTTGATTTCGTCGCTGGACCAGCTGTTCACATTTCGGTCAAAGCTGTAATTATTTTCATTGCCGAGGATCCAGCCGATGATGCCCGGCTCTCCTTTGTATTGGCGGACCATGTTCAGAACTTCCGAAGTCATTTTTTTCTGAAAGGCACCGCTCGCGTAATTGGCTTGCGGCCAGTCCCAAAAACCAAGGTAATGACCCACAAAGGTTCGAATGCCGAACTTGGTATAAAGATCGTGAATGGCCTTCTTTGTAAAATTAGGCTGTTGCCCGGTGCGGTAAATGCGGACCGCGTTCACTCCGGCGTCCTTCATCATTTTGCCGTCCGTCAGCCAGGGCTTGCCCGGATCGGCCCAAAAGTCATACTCATAATCCTTACCGACAGGAATAGGGTTGTAGCAAAATCCTTTGACCAAAAACGGCTTGCCGTTGAGCTTAAACGCGTACCCGCCCTGACTGTAGCGCTGAATGCTCAAAGAAGGCATCTGGTTCAGGGAATTCAAATGCCAAAGATACGCTCCGCCCCCGGCCGCCACCAAAGCTAAAGCCGCAAGCAGGATAAAAAACGCGCCTTTTTTATTTTCTTTTTTCTCACCGGATTCGGGCATGGTTTAATTCCTATTGGTTTTTATTCGTACCGGATGTCGTCTAGGTACATCGTCAGGCCGTCCGGGTTGTTATCAATATTGGCCGCCCAGGCAAATCCACCGGTGATCGACGACAGGTCCTTGCCCTCGATGTCGATCGTGTACTGCTTCCATTCGGGGGTCAAAACCACGGGCCCGATCCCCGCAAGATCTGAATCCGAGTACTCGCCCGTCATACCGCCGATCTTGAACTCTTCGATCCGCTCGCCGCCCTTGTCGCCTTTGGCCCAGAAGGTGACCTTGGTGGCACCGGTCAGATCATATCCGCCGGGACGGTTGCCCCAGTTATTGGCGGGATTCTGCCAATAAATACCGGTCCAACGCGCGCCCTGTGTGGCTTTGTTGTTATAAACGATACGAATGCAGGTGCTGCCGGCATGTGAATTCTGCAAGTAAGCGCTGTCAAAGGTCACATCCGAGTAATCTCCCATCCAGCCCGACGGAAAGTAGTGATTGTCGGGGGAACTGTCATCCGTATAAACAGGGAAAGGCTTAAATATCCCGTTTTCGGTCACAGGCCCTTGTTGAGATGCTTCCGGAGAGGCCGCGTTCCCAAGGGCGCCTTCATCCTCCGCCACGACCCGGGTTGCTTCTGCCAAAGAGTTGGAAACCGAGGACTTCTTGGCCGCCGCAGACTCCGCCGATCCGCCTTCAACTTTAAAGCTCGATGCTTCCTTTTGCGCGCAACCCGCAACTGCCAGCGATAATGCGGCCCATCCAAACAAATAAAAAAATCGCTTCATATTCACTCCTTAACCGTTTTTACTCGTACCGAATGTCGTCGAGATAGAACACCGCGCCGTTGGGATTTTTTTCCAGACTGGTCGCCCAGCAAAAACCGCCAATGATATTTGTAAGATCTTTGCCGGTCAGATCAATGGTGTACTGAGTCCACTGGTTCGTCAGCGCCACGGGCCCTATGCCGGCTGTGTCTGAATCCGGATATTGCCCCTTGATGCCGCCGATCTTGAACTCCTTGATCAACTCGCCGCCCTTGTCACCGCGCGCCCAAAAAGTGACCTTGGTGGCACCGGTCAGATCAAAACCGCCGGGGCGGTTACCCCAGTTATTTCCGGGCTCCTGCCAGTATACACCCGCCCAACCGGCCCCTTGCGAGGCCATCTTAGAATAAGTGATCTTGATGCTGGTCGATCCGGAATGGGGATTGACCGTAAAGGCTCCATCCGCGGTGATGTCGGAATAATCACCCATCCAGCCGGTGGCGGAAAAATGATTGTCGGGCGCGCTTTCGTCCGTATACACCGCAAACGGCTTAAATTCGCCTTCCGCTTGCGCCGCGATCGGCAGCCCAAACGAGAGGCATCCTATGAGCAAGGCCGCAAGGATCAGGGTCCGCTTCATGATTGATTCTCCTTTTCATGGTTCCATGTTTGTTGTAAATCGACAAAGCTTTTGCGCAGCTGCCGAAGGTACGGGCTCTTTGACCCATCCCCCTGACTCGTCAAACCCAGCCACTCTTCGTGCATCCAACCGTCCGGAAAATCCGCTTTAAAATCTCCGATCGTGTCCTGTTGGAACGCATCGAACTCCGGCGGAGGTCCGGCCTTCCACCATTCATCAATGAATTCATAAACCGTACCGCCGATCGCGTTGCCCATCCCCGACCCCGCGCGGTTATACCAAATGTCTTTCCAATTGCCGATCAGGTATTCCGACTGAAGCGCCTCCGCTTCTTCGGCCGTCTTCTGGTTGTGAAACGCGGGGCAGCCGAACTCGGTCAAAAACACCGGCTTATCCGCGTACTGCCGGATATCGTACCAAAAACTACGGCCAAACCCATCCTTGCCCCTATAAGCATTGCACCCGAAGATATCCACATGCGGCATGAGCGACGCCCAGTCCTGGACAAAAATTGTCTCCCCGTTCGAAAAAGCGACCGGGTGATTGGGATCAAGTTCCTTGATCATGACGGCCATTTCGTCGGCAAACTTGTACATGGCCTCATGTTGTTCCTTGCCGCGACTTCCCAAGCCGAGCCGCTCGAGCATCGTTGGTTTGGTCTTGTCACCGATGATGCCGTAGTTGCCTTCGTTCGAAAGCACCCAGATCAAAAGGTAGGGCTCGTCTTTATGCTCCAGCACCATTTGGCGGATGTTTTCGCGCATGGCATCCAGATGCTTGGGATTGGTGAAGTCCGTGCCCTCGTACCAATCCGCGCCGGAACCGACCGCGTACATTCCCATCAGATTTCCCATCACCGCCATGATCCCATGTTTGTTGTAAAGATCGCGGAGCAATTCCTTATTGGAAGCTCCGTGATAATGCCGCAGCGCGTTCGCGCCCATTTGGCTTAAAAGTTCAAAGTCCCCGACGACCGGTTCGTCCGGGTCTTGAATATTATTGCTGTTCTTATCAACCCAAGAATCGTAGGGCCCGTCAATTTTTCCATTTTCATTCATATCGACCTGCATCCAGTCTTTGCGGGATTGGTCATGCGTCGACTGACCCACCGGAGTAGGCTCATAAGCGACTGCCCGGATCATAAAAGGTTTTCCGTCCACGCGCAGCTGCCAGTGGCCGTTCTCGAGCTTGACGAGCTTCACATGGTCGCCGCCAACCCGCTTGATCACGGCCATTTTGCTGACATCCACGACCTTGGGCATTAATTTTTCAGGGCTCACCTTTTTGAAGCGGCCCGGGTTGATCCGGATATACTCATCGTTTGAAATATCCAGATCGTCACCGTGCTTCACGGTGAACCTGGAATTGACATACTTGAGGCCCAGCTCCGGATGGGTGCGGGTCAAAAATTCCACCTTGTCCATCGCGCGCTGAGCATAGTAGATCGGCGTATGCCAGACGGTCCAACCCACCTGCCTTGGAAAATGCACCGCCACCGCGTGATAGGCCTTGATCGCGTGCAGCGTGAAACCCGCCCGCTCCAACGCCATCGCCGTAAAATATTGCTTCACCCCGGGTGTTTCGGCGGCGGATGCCCATTTATAAAACGAAAGCTGAACATCATCGATGTTCGTGAAGTCCCAATGCACGCCTCGAAGCTTGCCGGACGCGCTTACTTTTTGAAAAGCAGGGTCCTTATAAATACTGGTGGAAGGATAAATCCCCTCGCCGGCGGCTTCCGCCAGGCCTTTGCGATCGGTGATTTTGTACTGGTAGTCACCCCGGGTCAGGCCGACGAACTGACCGTATTTTTTGTAATTGATAATTTTTTCGGTACCGGGATCGGTGATCTCAAAGGTCAGCTGCATCTGCTCGCCGTCAACATTCTTCACGAGCGTTCCCGGCGTTCCCACGGTCTCCGCCGCCGGATCCGCCTGCGCCGGGCCGGCAAGTATTAACACGAGAAGCCCCGTTGCCTTCAAAAAGCGTTTCATCACTAGCCCTTCACGGCTCCGGCCGTAATTCCTTTAATGATATATTTTTGCAAAAGCAGATACACCAGCACCACCGGAATGATCGTGATGCAAATTCCGGCCATGAGCAGCGGGTATTCCGTGATATGCGCTCCTTGAAAAACCATGAGCCCGCGCTGCAGCGGCATCAGCGCCTTGTCCGACAATACCAGCATCGCGAGCAGGTATTCGTTCCACACATTGAGCACATTGAAGATCGCCAGCACCGCAATGGCCGGCTTGGCGAGAGGGATCGCGATATTCCAATAGACCATCAAGCGGCTGCAGCCGTCAATGCGGGCGGATTCCTCAAGCTCCTTGGGCAGATCGTCAAAAAAAGTTTTGAGCAAAAATATTCCGAGTGCCAGGCCGCCGTTGATCTGGGGCAGGATGTAGCCGATCGCCGTATTGGCCAATCCCAACTTAACCAACAGCACATACAAAGGAATGATCGTTCCTGGGATCGGGATCATCATCGTCGCGATCAGCAGATAAAATAAAAAATTCTTGCCGGGGAATTCAAAGCGCGAAAAAGCGTACGCCGCCAGCGAGCTGATCAAGATCACTCCCGCCACCACCACGCTCGTGTAGAACACGCTGTTCATAAAATAGTGCCCGAAGTTTCCGCGCGTCCAGGCCTCGATGTAATTGTTCCACTGAGGATGAGCGGGAAAAAGCGACATGTCCGAAAAAACCGTGGCTTGAGTTTTTAGACTGGATGAAAACGCCCACAGCAGAGGGAACACGCAGACGACGCTCACGCCGAGAAGCAGCGTGTGAATGAGCGCGCTCATCGAGAGGTTTTTGGCTTTTTCCATGGTGACATTCATGGAAGTTTTAAACCTGTCTCATGGATTTGGAGGCCTTGATCTGGACAAGCGAAACCGCCAGCAGAACCACTCCAAAGACCACGCCCATCGCGCAGGCGTAGCCAAAACGGGAAGCGCCGGTCATTTCGGAGATCATCCGCGAAATCGGAACCTCGGTGTGATACCCCGGCCCGCCGCCCGTGGTCGAAACAATGATGTCGTAGATCTGCATCGTGCCCAGGATCGTCAGGATCGACACCAGCACAAAAACCGGAACCATGAGAGGGGCGGTGACATTCATGAAGGTGTGCCAAGCATTGGCGCCATCAACCTTGGC
>JAGVCY010000144.1 GCA_020058965.1 Candidatus Omnitrophota bacterium
CATCACGTACTTCGCCGGCGACGGGGCCCACCGCGACAAGAACGGTTATTTCTGGATCATGGGCCGGATCGACGACGTGATGAACGTCTCCGGCCACCGCATCGGCACGATGGAGGTCGAAAGCGCGCTTGTCGATCATCCCGCGGTCGCCGAAGCGGCCGTCGTCGGAAAAAATCATGAGCTCAAAGGCACGGCGATCGCGGCCTTTGTTACCCTGAGGGAAGGCCGGCAGAACTCACCCGAGCTCGCCGCGGACCTCAAGGCGCATGTGGTAAAAAAAATTGGCGCGATCGCGCGGCCTGAGGACATTATTTTTTCGGCGGATCTGCCCAAAACACGTTCAGGCAAGATCATGCGCCGGCTGCTGCGGGATATCGCCGAAGGCAAGGCCCTCGGCGACACGACCACGCTCGCCGACCCCGCCGTGATCCAAAACCTGCGCTCCATGTACGAAGAAAAGGAAGCATAATGTCCGTGCTCGGCTCGGCCGGCAGACAGGCGCGCTGCGGCTCAGACAGTCCACGCCGCCTTGTCGTGAAAACTCGCCGCGGGCGCTGCGCCTGCCCGCCGGCCGAGCCGAACCCAGAAAGAGAATAATGATGAAACTGTGCCCGTTTTGCAGGGAAGAGATTCAAGACGAGGCCGTTAAGTGCCGGTGGTGCGCTGAACGGTTGGATAACGCGGATGATCCGGACAAGGAAGTTCTGCTGTTGGAAGATCATCCGAGCTGGATGTTTTATTACAAGCACTTCTTGGTCGGAGCGGTGTTGTGCGTGGTGTTCGGCATCGGACTTCTGGTTTGGATTTATGCGGCGCTGGACCGGGCGGGGCGGAAGTACCGAATCACCAATCAGCGCGTGACGGTCAAAAAAGGGATCTTCAGCAAGGAAACGAGCGAAGTCAGCATCATTGATCTCAAGAATGTTTTGATCCGTCAGAGCTTGGCCGGCCGGATCTTCAATTACGGTGATGTGATCGGCGGCACCGCCGGTACCGCCGGAAATGAAATGATGATCGAGGGCGTTCACAAGCCCTCCCGCTTCATGGACACCATCGCCAAGCAGAAATCGGTCCTGACCTAAATGAGTTTTTTTGTATGATGAACCTCGATGCTTTTGAACAGCTCGCGCGCGCCCGGCGGTCGGTACGAAAGTTTTTGCCCACGCCGATTTCGGAAGAATTATTGACCCGGCTCCTCGATGCGGCGCACTGGGCGCCGAGCGGGTTCAATCTTCAGCCAACGCACTTCACGGTCGTCACCGACACGGAGCTAAAAAAACAGCTTCATCCCGCCTGCATGAATCAGAAGCAGATCCTCGAAGCGCCGGCCGTGGTTGTTTTTAGCGGAGACCGGGAAGTCGCGGCCAATAATTTGGAAGCGATTCTAAAAATGGACGCGCTGGCCGGAGCGGTGTCGCCGGAATACGCGGCGCTGCTTCGAAAGTTCGTGGACATGTCGTTCAGCCGCGGCCCTCTAGGAACGGGTTGGTTTTTTAAGCTGATCGCGCCGCCAATTTTACGGCTAAGCAAGCCCATGCCGGACATTCCCGCGGTCGAAAAAAAGGTCTGGCTCGTGAAGCAGGTGATGCTCACGGCGATGAACTTCATGCTGGCGGCCAAGTCGGCCGGACTCGATACCGTGCCGATGGAAGGATTCGATCCCGAAAAAGTGGGACGCATCCTCAATCTGCCCAAGTCGCATGTAATCCCGGTCGTGATCCCGGTCGGCTACGCACCGGATGAAAAACGCGTTAAGACGCGGCTTCCGCTCGACCGCGTCGTTCATCATGATCGGTGGAGCGGCGCTTCCCGATGAATCAAAACGTGACGCGAATTTTGGCAGGTTCCGCTACGGCGGTGGTGATGTCGGTGTTGATCACCGGCATGTTCTCCTTTATTCCCCAGCACGAACCCAAGCTTTTTCCGAATGGGCCTAAAAAATCTCCAATCGCGGACGGTATTTGGGAACAAAAAGATTTTATGGGACTGATCGAAACACAATGGAGCATGGACCGCGGAGTGGCGGAAGGAACGGCGTTGCAGTTTTATTCCAACGGTTCGCTGTTCCGCGAGCTGAATTACCGACGAGGAAAAATTGACGGAGAGGTGCGTGAGTACTTCGATAAACCGCGATTCATGCAGCGGCCGACCCTGGGCCGAGTAGCGACGGAAGCGGAACGGGCGCGAGCGGCCGGAGCCATCCGAAAAATCGTGTATTATGAGGGAGGCGTGCTGAACGGCCCCTATCAAATATTTAAACCCGACGGAACCACCCGAGAAACCGGAACTTATCACGACGGCCGTAAGGAGGTACATCGATGAACACCAAAGCGCTCATGTGGGTCATATTGGGACTGATTCTTATTTTTGGCGGACTCATGTCATCCGTGACCGAGAGCAGAAAGCTGAAGTCGCGTGAACCCCGCCCGCAGACGATCGCCGAAACAGCCGTCCCCTCCGAGGCGGTCACCGCTCCGTCCAAAAAAGAATTCAACACCGGTTTCTCCATCGACCCGATCAAAGGCCTGAAGCGCAAAGACGAAAACGCCGAGTACTTTAGATAACGAGCGGTGCTCGGCGGAGCAGTTGTCTTGAATTTGAATAAAAAATCAGGTATTCTATCTTAGTTAGCAATTTTAACTAAAACTTTTCAAATCTTAGCTCGGAAAGCAATTAACGAAAAAGCAAAATGGAAGATCCTATGATCCGGTTAATCACTTTTTTTGTCGTGCTCGTGATCATGGGATTACTGCTTTTACGCACCTGGAAATCAGGCCAGTCCGGCTTCACACCGCCCTCAACACCCAGTGCCGTTCCCAAGCAGATCGCCAAACCCAAAGCCAAAAAGTCCGCTCTGTCGGACGAGTTGTGGATGCAGGTTTATGACAGCGAAACGATCGAGGAAGCACGCAAGATCCAGCGCAAATTTTATGACGCGGATATCCCGTGTCTGGTGTATCAGCAGGGCAAGAAGGATGTTTACGGGGAGCGGCTCAAGCATTACGGCATTTCCGTCCCCAAGAATCTCGCCGAAACCGCCCAAAACCTTCTCGCCAAAATTGTTTTGTAACTGATTATGACGCAATCTGTCTCGCTGGCTAATCGCAACACCCTCTGCATCATCATGGGCGGCGGCCGCGGCAAACGCATGGAGCCGCTCACGCGCTACCGTTCCAAGCCGGCCGTCCCGCTGGGCGGAAATTACCGCCTCATCGACATCCCCATTTCCAACTGCCTGAACTCAGGCCTCAACCGCATCCTGGTGCTCACGCAGTACAACTCGGAGTCGCTGAACAAGCATATTTTTCGCACCTACAAGCTCGACACTTTTTCGGGCGGGTTCGTCGAGATCCTCGCCGCCGAACAATCCTACGAAAAAACCGAATGGTTCCAAGGCACGGCCGATTCCGTCCGCCGCGCCCTGCCGCATATTCACGACCCGCGCATCGATGAGGTGATCGTGCTGTCGGGCGATCAGCTCTTCATGATGGACCTGCGCGAACTGCAGGCCGAGCATCACCGCCGCGGCGCCGACATCACGATCGCGTGCCACCCCGAACCCGTCGAAAACATCCGGGGCTTCGGCATCATGAATATGGACGCCAACGGTCAGATCACGAGCTTCATCGAAAAGCCCAAGGATCCGGCGCTCGTGACGGGCGGTCCGGTGATGGTCGACGGTAAAGATCGGAAGAGC